>CAYQRR010000230.1:0-4930 GCA_964419635.1 uncultured Chitinophaga sp.
TGAGAAGTTGCTGGCGCGTTTGCGCATGCACATTCAAATGCTCACCGGCAATGCCTACTTCACTGCTCCGGAGCCCACACTCCCGGTGCTGCAGGCAGCAGCCGATGAACTGGAACAGGCCATAGACGATGTCAATAGCGGCAACAAAGCCAGGATACCACATCGCAATGCGGTGGTGGCGGAGGTGGAAGAGTATATCCGCACCCTTAGCTATTATGTGCAGCTGACCAGCGATGGCGATGCCGAGAAGATTCAGAGCGCAGGCTTTGAAGTGCGAAAGGAACCTTCTGCACCGCAGTTGCCGGTGCAGGTGGCCAATCTGCGGGCGGAGGCCTTAGGCAATGGCAAAATAAAACTGCGCTGGAAAGCCGTGAGCAATGCGGATATATATGTGGTGCAGGCTTCTAAAGACATCAACAACTTTAAAGAGGCCATCATCGACAAAACCACCCGCAGCAGTTTTGTCTTGGAGGAACTGGAACCCGGTAGCATGTATTACATGAAGGTGTTTGCCATCAATGGTGTGGGCGATGGCAACCCGAGCGATGTGGTGGAGCAGCGGGTATTGTAGTGTTTTTAATGGGTGATAAAAAGCATCAGAGCCTCCGCAAGGGGGCTTTGGTGTTTTTATAATTCCTGTTGCTTTAATGCGGCAAGGAAGGTAAAACCATTCGGCTACGCTTTTGCTCCCGTGGCTACCTTGTTGTTTTTGCGCTAAAACTATATTCGCCACATGAGTTTTTTAATAGCCGGGCTCGGCAACATCGGAGAAGAGTATGACAATACCCGCCACAACATCGGATTTAAAATAGCCGATGAACTGGCCATGCTCCACAAAACTGCTTTTAGTTTGGAGCGCCTGGCCTTTTTAGCAGAATACCGCAGCCGCGGCAAAAATGTATACATCATAAAGCCCACCACCTACATGAATTTATCGGGCAAGGCGGTGCGCTACTGGATGAACGAGCTCAAAATACCACAGCAGAATATTCTGGTAATGCTCGATGACTTAGCCATTCCGTTTGGAAGTATCCGCATTCGCATGAAAGGCAGCGATGGCGGGCATAACGGGCTGAAAGATATAGATGCCACCCTCGGTAATGGTAATTATACCCGCCTGCGCTTTGGCATCGGAAGTGAGTTTGCCAAAGGGCGGCAGGTAGATTATGTGCTGGGCAAGTGGACAACTGATGAAGCCAAGCTGCTGCCTGAACGCGTAAAGCTGGCCTGCGATGCAGCCAATAGTTTTATGTTTGAAGGAGTGGAAAGGGCGATGACGAAATACAATAAACTGTAAACAATGATCTATTGACAATGATCAATAATCAATGATGAATAGACAAGTGGTGTTTAGTATACTTTTTTTTGTATTAACTGTGATTGCTAATTGAACAATAATGGGCCGAGAAGCAAAAACTAATGCGGTAAAGGATATGAGTTATCAATTTGCGATAAGAACCGTACGCCTTTACCAGCACTTGTCGTCCGAAAAGAAAGAGTTTGTTTTATCGAAACAATTATTGCGATCAGGCACAACTGTAGGGGCCAATGTGCATGAAGCGCCCGGTGGAGTTTCTAAAAAAGACTTTGCCAACAAGATGGCCATAGCATACAAAGAAGCTTTGGAAACCAAGTACTGGCTTTCTCTTTTGCACGATACCGATTACCTTAACGATATACAATACAAAAGTATTTATGCGGATGCTGATAGTCTATGTTCCATTTTATATAGCATCATCAACACGACCAGAAATAATACTTAACCAAATCTCCATATAAGTTTATTGTTCATCGTCATCGTTAATTGCTAATTGTTCATTGCTAATTGTAAATTGATTCACATGAAAATAATCTGCATCGGAAGAAACTACAGCGAGCACGCTAAAGAATTGAAGAACGAAATACCCGACAAGCCCGTGGTATTTCTAAAACCGCAGACAGCGCTGCTGAAAGACAACAAACCCTTTTACTATCCGGAGTGGACCAAGGATTTGCATTACGAAACCGAAGTGGTGCTCAAAGTGTGCAAGCAGGGAAAGTATGTAGAGGAGAAGTTTGCACATAAGTATTTTGAAGAAGTGACCGTGGGTATAGACTTCACTGCCCGCGATCTGCAAAGCCAGCAAAAAGCTAAAGGTTTGCCGTGGGAAATAGCCAAGGCTTTTGACAATTCTGCGGTAATAGGCAGTTTTAAAAAACTAGGCGATGTGCAGCCGGCAGATGCCGGTATTGCTTTCTCATTGCAACTGAACGGTACCACCGTGCAGCAGGGCAATACTGCCGACATGATGTTTTCGTTCTCCCAAATCATTGCCTATGCCTCGCAGTTCTTTACCCTGCAAACGGGCGATTTGATATTTACAGGTACCCCCGCAGGAGTGGGCCCTGTAAACATCGGAGACCGACTACAGGGTTTCATAGACACAGAACTTCTGTTTGATTTTGAAGTAAAATAAATCTACTTCAACCGGTTGAGCAGGTTCTTATTGGTAATAGCACTGGCGGTAATCAATCCGCTGAAGAGTGCGCCCCCCACTCCGCAACTCACAATATCCTGACCGGTGAGGTAAAAGTTTTTGATACCGGTTCTGGGTTTTAAAAAGCGTTGTTCAAAGCGTTGTGTAGTATGGTCTATGCCGTAAATCTCGCCTTGCTCATAGTTTACAAAATGGGCCGTACTAAGTGGAGTGGACAATTCATAATAATCAATTTTGCCACGCAGTTCCGGGTGCTGGTTAAACAAAGCCTCCAGTAATCGCTGACTCATTTTCTCTTTCCAGGCTTTGTATTCATCACCGCGCTTCATCCATCGGCCGTCTTTCCATTTTTCAAACCAGGCATAAGGTGCCAGTGTAATAATCTCAATGGTTGTTTTGCCGGGGTAGCGGTTGTCCCAATCCGGGTCTTTAGACGATGGAAAGGAAATGTAAACTACCGGCAACTCCGCCTCCGGATTGGCCAGATAGGTTTCAATGTTTTGGTCGTGGTCGTACGTATCCGGAAAAATCCAATAGTTCGATTTACCAAGCCGTAATGTTTTATTCGATTCCTTTATACCAATGTAAAGGCATACGTGCGCCACCGAAGGTTTTACCTTTTTAAGTAGTTCTACAGCACCCGTTTGCTGCTGCGCAGCAGCATCCAGCAGTTTAGTGTAGGTATTAAAAACACCCGTGCTGCTAACCACCAGCGGAGCAAAAATTTCTTTGCCGTCTGCCATTTGCACGCCCACTGCTTTTCCGTTTTTAACCAACACCTGTTTCACTTCTGCATTGGTAAAAATCTGTCCACCGGCTTGCAGCACAGTAGGTGCTACCGTTCGGAATATTTCCTGTGCTCCACCCACAGGGTAGCAGGCTCCTTTCATGTAGTGTTTAATGAGAGCCGCATGCATCAGGAAACTGCTCTGCGAGGGCGGTAAACCATAATCGCCAAATTGCCCGGTGAGCACGGCAATCAGCTTTTTATTTTTGGTCAGCGATTGTAATACCTGCAGGGTGGTTTTGTTGCCCTGCAAGCCACTCTTTCGCATCAGCCGGCCGAAGAGCGCACTCAAAAAGTTGGGTAGTATCTTTTCGGCAAAAAAGAAACGTTGTTTTTTCTGGGTGTTGTAAATCAGGTCTACATACGCATCAATAGCGGCTTCCTCGTCCGGGAAATACGCTTTCATGGTAGATTTGAACTCTTCGGTGCCTGCCACAAAATTGTATTGGTCTTTGCCAAAAAACATCTTGTCGTACACCGGCCCCATTTCTTCCCATTTCATTTTGCCGTTGGTGATGTACTTAAACATCTTGTGCAGTTCGGTGGTTTCGCGATGCACATCGCCCACATAATGCACGCCCACATCCCATTCATATTCTTTGCGGGTAAACACATGGGTAAATCCGCCAGGAGTGTAGTGCCGCTCCAGTACCAGCACTCGTTTGTTTTCTTTAGCCAGAAAGGCAGCGGTGGCCATGCCACCCATGCCCGAGCCAATAACAATAACATCAAACCGGCCTTCTATTTTTTCTTGTTTGTATGATTTGGTGAGTGCTTGCATGTGTCCATTATGATTTTCTAAAAATAGAAATCATCCGATAGCAGAGCCGGAAAATATTCCTGTGCAGCTAGGCTACCGCTTCCACCACATACAATTTACCCTGAAAGCTTACCGTATCATTCTTTTTCTTCCCCAGCAGATGCAGCGCTATGGGGGAGGCTGCAGAAATACACTGCACGGTTCCCTTGGCTGTTGCAAATGCACCAGCTGCAATGGCAATAAAGAAAAAGCCGGCATTTGTTTTTACATAACTACCCGGAGCCACCTGCTCATGGGCTTTATCGGGTGCTATACTCCGCAGCAATTGTAACTGCTTGCGCGCTTCCGCCAATTGTGTGGCATTGTTTTCAATCTCCTGCGTCATCATTTCGCGGCTGGTTTCATATTTATCGCCCGCGCTGCTCTTGGTATCCTCCTGCTGCGCGGCACGTGCATTCTCTATAGCCTGCTCAATGTTGGTGATTCGCTCCTGAACATATTGCAGGCAATGCTGATACAGCGTCTTTTTGAGTGTAGCATCCATAAAGTGAATGCCGCTTAGCGCTTTTTACGGAAGGCCGGCTTGCCTCTAAATCCCTTGTTTTTGTTCTTCTCCGGGTTGTATTCCGGTCCGGTTCCTAGCTGCGGTGGCAGAGGAAGCTTATTGATTTCGGAGCCGATAAGGTCCTCGATTTTTTTGAACTTATACTGGTCTTCGGGATTAATGAAAGTGAGTGCTACACCGGTTTGTTCGGCACGGGCGGTGCGGCCCACGCGGTGTATGTAATCTTCGGCATCGCGCGGCACATCATAGTTTATCACCAGCCCGATGCTATCAATATCAATCCCTCGGGAAAGGATATCGGTAGCCACCAGTATTTGGATGCTGCGGTTTTTGAAATTGCG
>CAYQRR010000231.1:0-4881 GCA_964419635.1 uncultured Chitinophaga sp.
TTGCGATGCTCCTATTTTTATTGTATACAAATGATGCATTCAAAAGAGGAGATGGCGGGCGTGCTAAATACGCCTCCTTCTACTTTCTATATTCAGACAGCCAGCAGTAAATGCCAGTAACCCTTCAAAAAAAATAGCTAACCGCAAAAACGGTTAGCTAAAAAAAGTGCCCAGGAAGGGACTCGAACCCCCACACCTTGCGGCTCTCGCACCTGAAACGAGCGCGTCTACCAATTTCGCCACCTGGGCTTTTTAGACAATGAGTGCAACAACAGTTGCACCAGGCTCTCTTTTCAGAGGACTGCAAAAGAAAAAAAATTATTGAGTTTTTAACCTGTTTACCCCAAAACCAAATGCGGCAGCCGTAAAAAACATCATCAGGCTATAAATGGCAGCGGGCATAGCCATGCCGGAATTTTGCAGAGCATTCACGGCAATGTAAATGGCGAGTGTGCCGTTGTGGATGCCAATTTCCATGGCTATGGATATTCGTTGCCTTACGGGTAGCCGAAACAAAGCCGGGAAAAAGAAACCGGTGAGCATACTAACGATATTGAAGGCAAGTGCTGCCATACCTACCTGCGCAAAGTAAGTGCCCACATTAGCGCGTTCCTTGAGCGTAGCGGCAATAATGATGGAAGCCAGGATAAACACGGAAGCAATTTTTACAGGCTTTTCCATTTTGCGTGCAAAAGCAGTAAAAAATCGGTTGATGAACATGCCAATGCTCACAGGGATCAGCACAATCATAAACACCTCTACCACTTTGCGAAATTGCAGCGGAATGTATTGTCCGGAATCCATAAAGTAGTCTAAAGAAAAATTGACTATAAGCGGAATGGTAAAAATGGTGAGCAGACTGTTGAAGGCCGTGAGCGTTACATTCAGGGCTACATCGCCTTTGGCCAGATGCGAATAGAGATTGGCCATGGCACCACCGGGCGAGGCCGACAGCAGCATGAGTCCCACGGCCAGCACCGGAGGCAATCCGGCTATTACGGCAATGCCAAAACACACAGCCGGCAGTAATATCATTTGACAGAACAGACCAATAAACACCGCTTTGGGATATTCCGCTACTCGATGAAAATCGGCAATCGTCAGGCTAAGGCCCAGGCCCAGCATAATGATGCCCAGCGCAAAGGGCATAATAACAGTGGTAATGAAGGTGGCATCCATCTTAACTGATTTGTGCTGCTTCCTCGCGGCTGAGTTGCAAAGCTTCGGTAATGGAGGCCACAGAAGGGCGCTGCAATGCCAGTATCACCGACATGCCCGCAGCCAGCATGATGGTAAGTAAGCTGCCCGACAAAAAGGTGACGATTAAACAAAACAATGCCGCAAACTCCAGCATAGCCAGCCGGGCCAGATATGCTCCGCGATAGCCCGTGAGTTTATGTGCCAGCGGATATTGGCCGCGATAGGATTCCAGAAATTTTTCAAAAAACATTTTGCTTAGAATAAGACTGAATCCGCACGATGCCACCGCCACCGCAATGAGCGGGAACCAGGGTCCGCTCCAATTGATGTTTAGCGGTTGCTGTCCGGCTTGGGTGAGCATGAGGGACATAAAGCCCAATCCCAGCAGCAAAGCCAGATGAACGAGCTTGAGTGGCCGCAGCACCGAAGGATGGTCTGTCTTATTCATAGTGGTAAAAGCCTTTACCGGTTTTTTTACCCAGGTGGCCGGCATCTACCTTTTGCTGTTGCAAACGTGATGGACGAAACTTCGGGTCCTGGTGAAACGATTCGTAGAGCGAAGAGGTAACCGCAAAGTTGATGTCGTTGCCTACCAGATCCATGAGTTTAAACGGACCCAGTTTAAAGCCGGCACTTTCCATCAGGGCATCAATGGTTTCTTGCGGAGCCACGCGTTCTTCCAACGCTTTCAGGCTTTCTACATAATAGTGGCGGGCCACGCGATTTACGATAAAACCCGGAGAGTCTTTGCATACCACTGCTGTTTTGCCAATGCGGGTTACCAGTTGCTCCAGGGTTTTTATTACCTCCGGGTCGGTGTCGGCAGCGGCAATAATTTCCACCAGCTTCATTAAGTGAGCGGGATTAAAAAAGTGGAGGCCGGCTATTCGCTGCGGATGTGAAATACCTTGCGCTATTCGGGTAATAGGGATGGAGGAAGTGTTGCTCGTGAGCAGCGTATCGGGCGTATTGATAGCCGCCAGGGTTTGAAACAACTCACGCTTTACTTCCATTTTTTCGACAATGGCTTCCACCACTAAATCGGCCTGCAGTGCCTGCAAATCAGTGGTATATTGCACCAGCGATAAGGCACTGGTTTTCGCTGCTTCGGTCAGCTTTCCTTTCGCCACTGCTGAACTCAGGTTGTGCGTTATTTGCTGTTGCGCTTTTTCGAGTTGCTGCGCTTGCACATCAAAAAGAATCACTTTAAACTGATGTTGCGCAAATACCTGCGTAATGCCTAGTCCCATGGCACCCGCACCGGCTACGCCTATTGTTGCTATCTGTTTCATTCGGCCATTTTATCGTGTTGAAAATATCAATTCCCCGGAGGTGTTCCGGTTATTGACTGTGAACTTAAAACATACTTTTGCCCTCCCAATTTTTGCTATGATAAAATTTGAAGAAAAAACACTTGCCAATGGGCTCAAAGTGATTGTGCATGAGGACCACGCCACCAGTATGGCGGTAGTAAACGTGCTGTATAAAGTAGGCTCGCGCGATGAAGATGAAAAGCAAACCGGCTTTGCGCATTTATTTGAACATTTCATGTTTGAGGGTTCCTTACATATTCCGGAGTTTGACACGCCTTTGCAAAATGCCGGAGGCGAAAACAATGCTTTCACTTCTACCGACATAACCAATTACTACGATATTCTGCCGGCCACTAATTTGGAAACAGCGTTCTGGTTGGAGAGCGACCGCATGCTTTCGCTGGCCTTTGATGAAGAAAGCCTGAATACACAAAAGAATGTAGTAATGGAGGAATTTAAGGAGCATTACATCAACCAACCTTATGGTGATGTGTGGCACAAATTAACCGCCTTGTCCTATACTACACACCCGTATCGCTGGCCGGTGATTGGCTTAACGCTGGACCACATAGAGCAAGTGCAGATGGAGAGTGCCAAGCAGTTTTTCTATAAATATTACCGGCCCAATAATGCAGTACTGGTAGTAGCCGGCCATGTAAAAGCCGCGGAGGTTTTTGCCCTGGCCGAAAAATGGTTTGGCGAAATACCATCCGGAGAACCGATTGTGAGAAACATACCGCAAGAAGCACCGCAGACCGCTCCGCGGTTGCTGGATCTAACAGCCGATGTGCCGGTGAATGCGATTTACAAAGCATATAAGATGTGCGCGCGCAATCATGCCGATTATCATGCGGCTGATTTGCTCCGCGATATATTGAGCACGGGGGATTCTTCCCGCCTGTATAATGAACTGGTTAAAGAGCAAAAGCTATTCAGCAGCGTCAGTGCCTACATGACGGAGAGTATAGACGAAGGTCTGTTTATGATAGAAGGAAAACTGCAAGAACAGGTAACTATGCAGCAAGCGAGCGATGCCATAGAAACCGTGTTACAAAACATGATACAGGTAGCCATCGATGAGACCGAGCTTACTAAAGTGAAGAATAAAATAGAAAGTTACCTGTTGTTTGGCGAAGTGAACATACTGAACCGCGCCATGAACCTGGCTTATTTTGAAATGCTCGGCCAGGCTGGCGGGGCCAACCAGGAACTGGAAAAATACCGCGCGGTCACTGCACAGCAAATGCAGCGTGTGGCATCCGAAATTTTTAGACCGGAGGGGTGTAATACGCTTCACTATTTTTCGAACAATAGCAATTAGAAATCATGAACAGAACAATAGCCCCTGACATACAAGCGATAGATCATGTATCGCTGCCAAAAGTGGAAAGTATCTCATTAGACAACGGGGTGCCGGTTTATGGCATCAATGCCGGAGAGCAGGACGTGGTAAAGGTGGAGTTGGTTTTCAAAGCCGGTAAATGGTATGAAGAAAAAAACCTGGTAGCCGATTACACCAACCGCATGCTCCGCGAAGGCACCAAGCGCCATACAGCCCGCCAATTAGCCGATACGTTTGACTACTACGGGGCCAATATTCATTATGGTGCCGGTTTTGAAACCGGTGGGGCTACCCTGTATTCATTGACCAAGCAAGCCGAACATTTATTGCCGCTTTTGTTTGAAGTATTTACGGAGGCCACCTTTCCGGAAAACGAATTGGCTACCATCCTCAGCAACCGCAAGCAACGCCTGCTTGTGGATTTAAAGAAGAACGAGTTTGTAGCCAACCGACAGTTTGTGCAAGCATTGTTTGGAACCGTGCACCCGTATGGGCGCGTCACCGAATTTGCCGATTTTGACCACTTAACTTTGCCGGATTTGAAGACGTTTTATCAGCATCAATACAATGCCAGTAACCTCACCATTCTGGTGTCGGGAAAGTTTGACGAGGCACTGGTGAAGCAATTGAATCTGTTATTTGGCAGCGCAGCCTTCAAGGGCCCTGCAGCCAATGCTGCGCTTTCGCACCCGGCATCGCCTGCTGCTGAACTGGTTCATCATATCGAGAAAGCCGACTCGGTACAAACAGCTATCATCTTAGGCAACCATGCAATTAATAAACAGCATCCCGATTTCTTAAAGCTCTCCGTGCTAAACACGGTATTTGGTGGATATTTTGGCTCGCGCTTAATGAGCAATATCCGCGAAGAGAAAGGCTACACCTATGGCATCCATTCCTCCTTCGTGTCTTATCCGCATGCCGGGTTTATAGAAATATCGAGCGAAGTAGGGAAAGATGTGAAAGAGGCAACGCTCACCGAAATTGAAAAGGAAATTAAACTGTTGCGTACCGAATTGATAGAGG
>CAYQRR010000232.1:0-4866 GCA_964419635.1 uncultured Chitinophaga sp.
CAATCCTACCAACCCGGTACAGGTATTTTGTTTGGTAAGGCCGATATAGGGTTGGTATTACGTGGGCTGCAAATCAATTCTAATTTAGGAGTAAACCCTGCACCAGCGGGCAGTTTACCGGAGGTACCTACGGGGTTAAAGGATATTAGTAATGCATCTCAAAGCACTAGGCTATCGGTTTTTGTATATCCTAACCCTGCAAGAGAGAACTTGACAGTAGAATATACAAATACCGGTAATGGAAAAGTAACGATTGAACTTTTGAATTTATTGGGACAGTCTCGAATAGTAACGGAATATGAAACTAATATCGGCACAAACCGGCTTCGATTAGATACAAGTAACTTGGTTGCCGGAGTTTACTTGTTAAAGGTGTCGACAGCTTTGCAAAGCAAAACAGCGCGGGTAATTATTGAATAACCACCTATAACATACAATATGGAAAAATATAAACTACCAGCACGGAAACGAGATTTGTTGGATGATCTTAACCTGCTGCGCAACCGCCGCAGCCTGGCTTATCGGTTCAATGACCGAGATGAGTTAGCGCAAATCCATCTTGAAATGAAGGTTTTCTGGCTCCAAAATGGATGGACGGAGCAAGAGGCGGAAGATGAGTATTTGAAACATGTTGAAGAGTGCCGCGAGCCTTACCGGCCACCAGTTGGTTTACCGACAATTACCCACAGCGTTTATGACCGTAAAAGTGGCAATACGTTTGAAAATCTGTCGCTGGGAGAATTGTCTGATTATTATTTGTTTGGATAGCAGGGGGCAATACAAAGTTAAAGCCCAGGTCGTGAGCAGATGGTGAAAACCAAAGACTGCAAAAGAGGTCGTCCGAAAGGCGACCTCTTTGATCTTGAGCTGATTGCAGATAACAAAACCTTCTTTCGCGTACATTCATCACTATTACAACAACAAGGAAACTGGAGAATCTGGTGCTGTGCATCGTGGTTCGTGCAAAGTTTGTGATGACAATAATTCTTCCTCTGATGGAGGAAGTGGCAAGTAATCACTTGAGTGGAATCAATCATTGGAGCGGGAAACATTTCGCTAGAACCATTAAAGAAGAGCAACATTGCTCTACTGTTTGAATGGCGGAACAGTAATTCCTTTCTCCAGTATTTGACTTGTCGCCCAGTCAGTAGCTTGGAATTGTTTGAAGCCGAGCTGAATAAGGACTTTGCAATTTCATCGGCTTTTGCAGTTAGGCTTCAATATTATCTTATTACTTTAATTTGGTTTTTAAAAGTTGCGCATTAATTGCGACCACAATCGTGCTTAAACTCATTAATACAGCACCAACAGCCGGACTAAGCATGACATTATATTTATACAAAACACCCGCCGCCAATGGAATTGCGACAATATTATAGCCCGCAGCCCACCAGAGATTTTGAGTCATTTTGTTGTAAGTCGCTTTCCCAAACAATATAAGTTTGGCAATATCTTTTGGATCGGAGTTTACTAAAATAATATCTGCTGTTTCTGCCGCTACATCAGTACCAGATCCAACAGCAATGCCTACATCCGCCTGGGCTAAAGCAGGGGCATCATTCACCCCATCACCTGTCATTGCAATATATTCACCTTTTTCTTGCAACTCTTTTACCTTCTCAAGTTTGTCGTGAGGCAATACATTGGCTAAAAACCCATCCATGCCTAATTCATTGCTTACCTTTTCTGCCACTACTTCGTTGTCACCCGTCAGTAAAAGGTTCTTGATTTTTGCTTCTTTTAGAATTTGGATGGCTTCAAAAGAGCTTTCCCTGATCTGGTCGGAAAACGTAAGGTATCCGGCCACATCATTTTCAATTAATATATAGACAATCGTTCCGCTAAATTTTTCATTGATTGCGGGTATTGCGATGTTTTGCTCTCTGAGATAATTTGGGCCTACAACTTTGATATTTCTTCCCTCAACAACTCCTTCCAGTCCTTTGCCTGGCAGATAGGTAAATTTTTCTGATGCCGGAATCGGAATATTTGCCGCCTTGATCTTTCTCATCAAACCGGCTGCAATATAATGTTCCGAATGCTGCTCAATGCCGGAGGCAAGGCGAAGAAGTTCGTTCCCATCAAACGTCGTATTCACAACTCTTACATCCTGCAATTCATGTGACCCTTTGGTAAGTGTCCCCGTCTTGTCAAAGATAACTGTGGTAATCAATCGTGCGTTTTCAAATGCGGTTCGATTACGAATGAGCAAACCTTTCTGTGCCGAAACAGATGTTGAAATCGCAACAACTAAAGGCACAGCTAATCCTAAGGCGTGAGGACATGAAATAACCATGACGGTCACCATTCTTTCCAATGCAAACACCAGTGGAAATCCTAGCAATAACCAAATCGAAAACGTTAAGACACCGCCGCCTAGAGCAACAAATGTCAGGACCTTTGCCGCGCGGTCTGCAAAATTTTGGGTTTTTGATTTTACTTTTTGAGCATCCTCTACCAGCCTAACCACTCTATTAAGATAGCTATCCTTACCTACACTGATTACTTTGATCGTCAAAGAACCAGTACCGTTTATAGCACCGCCAATGACTTTGCTGTCTTTTTCCTTTTTTACAGGCTTACTCTCACCCGTCAGCATACTTTCATCAACATAACTTTCACCGTCGATGACGATTCCATCCACAGGAACTTTTTCACCTGGCTTCACCATCAGCATGTCGTCAATTTTTAAATGACTGACCGGCATGTCATGAATCTGCCCATTTACCAAATGATGAGCCGTGGAAGGCATCATTTTTACAAGCAATTCCAATGAACGAGAAGCCCCCATGACTGACTTCATCTCAAGATAATGTCCAATAAGCATGATATCTATTAACGTTGCCATTTCCCAATAAAAGTCCATCCCAGGCAACCCAAAGGTAACGGCAACGCTGTAAGCCCAGGCAACTGAGATGGCAACGCCGATCAGTGTCATCATACCGATAGCACGGTCCCTTACCTCCTCGTACAACCCCTTTAGAAAAGGATAACCGCCATAGACAAAAATGAAAGTTGAGAAAACGGCCAAAACATACTTGTCTCCATGGAAGGCTAACTCAAATCCTAACCATTTCTGTATCATGTGTGACAGGGCAAGCACTGGAATAGAGACGATGGAGCATATAATAAACCGCTTCCAAAAATCTGAGACATTATGCCCAGCATGTTTATCATGCGCCATTTCAGACGACTGAGCATGGGCATTATCTATGGGATGGCCATGGGTATGGTGATTATGTGAGTGTTCCATTCGTTAACATTTAATAGTTTTCATATGCGGTGTCAAGGTGATGCTTATTTTATGGCTGCATTCCTTTCACTGAAATATTGTTTAATGGCCTTCTCTCCAAAAGTGTAAAAGACCACTGGCGTTACAATCATATCTAAAAGCGTGCTACTAATAAGCCCCCCAAGAATGACTGTTGCAACAGGGTAAAGAATTTCTTTTCCTGATGCCTGAGCATCCAATGTTAAAGGAATGAGTGCAAGCGCAGCGACAAGCGCGGTCATTAAAACCGGCACTAATCTTTCCAGTGAGCCGCGAATAATCATCTCCTTACTGAAGGTTTCACTTTCGTGTTCCATTAAATGTATATAATGCGAAATCATCATAATGCCATTTCGGGATGCAATACCTGTTAGCGTGATGAAACCGACCATCGTCGCAACAGAGAAAGTACCCCCTGTGAGTATAACGGCAATAACACTCCCAATCAAAGCCAATGGGATATTGAGCATGATTTGCAAAGTGATTTGGGCAGATTTAAAATGTGAATAGAGAACAAGAAATATCCCGATAACAGAAAAAATGCTGAGTAAGAGGATAAGCTTGGAAGCCGATTTTTGGCTCTCGAATTGCCCGCCGTATTGTATAAAATATCCCTGTGGAAGTTTTACCTTTTCTTTTATGGCGTTCTGAATTTCCTGCACTGTCGTTCCCAAATCTCGTTTTTGCACATTGCAACTGATCGTGATTTTACGTTGGGTGTTTTCGTGCGTAATCGTATTAATACTTGCTGTATTTTCAATGGTGGCAATTTGCTGTAAAGGAATAAGCGTACCATTGGGGGCATCAATAAGTGTGTTTCGGATGGCGTCAATGTTAGTGCGTTCTTCCTCCGTGGTACGAAGCAGAATGTCGAATGTTTTACTACCGTCTAAAATTTGTCCAGTAACCTTGCCATTATAAAAAATCTGTAAATCCTCAGCCACTTTCCCAGCCTGCAAACCGTAGCGTTGCAAAGCTTCGCGATTTACTTTTATCAAAAGCTGCGGGACCATCACTTGTTTTTCAATCTGTACATCAACCACACCAGGAATGGTTTTTATGACCTCGGAAATCTGATTGGCGTTCGTGCGCAAGTCGGTTAAGTCATTGCCATAGAGCTTGATAGCGACCTGTGCTCGAACACCTGAAAGCAAATGATCTAAGCGATGAGAAATAGGCTGTCCCACATTCACTGTTACACCTTTGAGGATGTCCAACTTTGCGCGGATATCGGCTACAATTTCATCACGGCTTCTCTTGGTTTCCTCCTTTAATTCAACTTCAATTTCTGAGTTGGATACGGGCTCAACATGTTCGTCTAATTCCGCCCTTCCCGTTCTGCGGCTCACATATTTTACTTCAGGAACCTGCAACATGAGTTGCTCCGCCATGGTGCCGATCTTGTTACTTTCCTCCAATGAGGTTCCTGCCGGTGTAGAAAGATTGAGGGTGAAAGAACCTTCATTAAAAGGCGGCAAAAACTCTGTTCCGAAAAATGGAACAATACTCATCGATGTAATGATTAAGATAATGGCGACCCCGATAATGGCTTTCGGTCTCGCCAACCCCCAGTTCAATAACTTTGTGTCCTGCTT
>CAYQRR010000233.1:0-4032 GCA_964419635.1 uncultured Chitinophaga sp.
GATTGCGTACGCTGCCATTGTCGATTGCGTACGATACCATTGTCGGTTGCGTACGCCACAATTGTAGGTTGCGTACGCCAGCATTATTGATTGCGTACGCCAGCACTTAGCTATGCCTTTTGGGGCCCTGAAGGGCATTTTGGCAGATGGATATCGTAGTTTTCTGCATCCTCCATTGCAGCGTTCCGGGCCAACTCTGTGCCTTACTGCTACTAATAAGAACCGATGAAATAAAAAAACAGAGCCCTGGGTTCAGCTACTTAGGGCAATAAAAAATCCCCCTTAAAAAGGGGGATTTTATCATTTCAAGAACCGCCTTAATTAAAAGGCGTTCAGCAATTGACGCATAGAGTTCCAGCTATCACCTTCCAACACAAAGGCAATAATGGCCCAAATCAAAAACAGGAAAGGGGCAAAAACGGTAATGATAAACCACTTCTTCTCATGCTTCAAGTGCATGAAAGTGCCCATGATAAAATACACTTTGATGATAGATGCAATGGCCATTATCAGGTTAATAACCCATTTGGCACCGCCACCATCGCCTACCAGCAAGTCGTAGCCAATAGCAATACCCACTTCGGCAATAGTCACAAAGGATAGAATCCAGATGGTTTTCCATACATCTTTAATGCTGTCTTTGTATTCTTCTTCAGTCCAGTGTAAATGCCCTTCGGATGGAACTTCAAAATTCATATGCTAGGTTTTATATTTTATAAATGGATGTATAATAATGAAACGGATTAAAGCAGATAGAAGCAAAGGAAAACGTAAACCCAAACCAGGTCTACAAAGTGCCAGTAAAGACCAATCTTCTCTACCATTTCGTAGTGGCCTACTTTCTCAAAGCGACCATTCATGGTTTGCACCATTAACCAGGTATTTAATACCACACCACCTAATACGTGCAGCCCGTGGAAACCGGTAATCACAAAAAACAACTGACCAAAGTTCATGATTTTAGTGGTAGCAGAGGCAGAAGTAGGAGTCATTCCATCGTGAATCAAGTGAGTCCACTCCAAATACTGGCAACCCAGGAAGGCAATACCACAAAGGATGGTAGGAATCAGGAAGTTAACCACTCCTTGTTTATTCATTCTGTATCCCTCTTGCACGGCACGCACCATGGTATAGGAAGAAAGAATAAGCAGGAACGTCATAAAGCTCACAAACACCAGCGGCAGATTGTAAGTATCTAAACCATGAACGGGAATAGATGCAAATACTTCACTCGGCTTGGGCCAGTTCTCGGCCTGTGTAAAACGCAAAGCGGCATAACCAATCAGAAACGAAGCAAAGGTGAACGTATCGGAAATCAGGAAATACCACATCATTATTTTTCCATAACTGGACTTAAACGGTGAGCGGCCTCCACTCCAGAGTTCATTTGTTGTTTCTTCGCCATGTGCATCGTGATGCGAGGTAGCTGTTGCTGACATATGTTGTGTTTAATTTAAATTATCGGTAGTTGATGAAAAAGAAAATATAGAGGTATACCCACAGAATATCTACAAAATGCCAATAAGAAACCAATAACTCCAGATTGAGCTGGCGCTTGGGATTTATAATGCTCCGCAGTTCATAAATAGGATCTCTGCGGCTGCGATAAGCAAAAATCAGGAACACTAAAAGCGTAATCAGGCCACCAATAATGTGCAAGCCATGCATGGCGGTAATCAGGTAAACAAAAGAACCGGAAAGGTTATAGGTCAAAGTCATGCCGCCATCTACCATGGTTTTCCATCCTACCAACTGCAGCACCAGAAACAGACAACCCAATACAAAACTTAGCACCAGCAAACTGCGGAATGCCGAAAAATTAGCCTTTCTATACTGTATTAATGAATAGTGAATAGAAACGCTGGTCGCTATAACGGTTAAGGTGCTGAAAAAGAAAACACCCGGAAGCCGGAAGTTTTCCCAGGCATTAAAGTCGCCTTTCTTCACCAGCAGGGCACTCGTCAAAGCGGCAAAAAACATACTCATGCTGGCCATGGCAATCCATAAACCAAACTTTTGCGGATGCACCCCGGTATACTCGGTGCGCTCTTTTAAATATGTTTTATCGCTCAAACTGCTATCCATTTCTCTGGCATTAAAACTTTCCGAATACTAAAGCCAATTGCATAATTGGCAAATACAAAAAAGAACCAAACATGAGCACTCGCGCACTTTTATCATCGCAGAGCACATAGTGCCTCCAAGCGGCCCATAAAAACATGGCTCCCACTGCCATAATAGCGGTGTTGGCCACCCAGTTAATCATATTGAAATAATACGGGATAGAAGAAACAACCAATAACACCGTGCAGTAGATTACATTTTGAACGGCACTGAATCTTGTTTTACCACTTTCCGAAGGCAACAACATAATTCCGGCTTTCTTATAATCGTCAAACTGCACCCAGGCGATACTCCAGAAATGAGGAAACTGCCATACAAACTGAATGCTGAAGAGCACTACCGCCACAAAATCAATTTTGCCGGTAGCACACACATAACCTATAGTGGGAGGCAATGCACCGGGAATAGCCCCTACAAAAACGGCAATGGAGTTCACCCGCTTTAAGGGGGTGTAGATGAAAGCATAACTCAGCAGGGAAATGGCAGAAAGAACCCCCGCAATAGGATTAAAGAAATACGTGAGCAACAAAATGCCGGAGATTCCCATGGCACCTGCCGCCACAATGGCCTCCAAAGAATTCATTCTTTCAGCCGGCAACGGACGGTTTTGTGTGCGCGTCATCAACTTATCAATATCACGCTCTATGATTTGATTAATGGCATTAGAAGCGCCTGTTACCAGCGTGCCTCCCAGAATCAAAATCAAAATGTAAGTCAGGTTCAGGGATGATGCACCGGCAAATACATAGCCAATCACTGCGGAGAAAACAACGAGAATGCTCAAGCGAAACTTAGCCAGCATAGCATAGTCGCTTATCTTCTGCGATAAGTATCCTTTCTGCTTTTCTATGGCTGCTACCTGCGACATCTGCTGTTAACGATGGATTAAATTAATCGTGAGAAACTTCACCGGGTTTCAAAGGCTCGGTCTGCGGGATGTAATCTCTTCCACCCACACTGTAATCATAAGGCCAGCGGTGCACCGAAGGTATTTCGCCAGGCCAGTTGCCGTGGATTCTTTCCACCGGAGCTGTCCATTCCAAGGTAGTAGCACCCCAAGGATTAGCATACTCATGACCATCAGCCGCTTTTTCGCCCACCACTTTGCTTCCTTTAAATATGCTGTAGAAGAAGTTAACCACAAATACAATCTGGCCAATGAATACAACAATAGCTGCCATACTGATAAACTCTGCCAGGAAGTTAAAGTTGTTGAATGTTTCAAACTGCGCGTAGGTGTAATATCTGCGAGGCAATCCGGTCATAAAGTGCATAGGGAAGAAAATGCAATAGCTACCAATCAGCGTTACATAAAAGTGAATCTGTCCCAGTGTTTCGTTCATATACTTACCGTATAAACGAGGGAACCAGTGGTAGACTCCGGCAAACATACCGAAGAAAGCCGCTACACCCATCACAATGTGGAAGTGAGCTACCACAAACATGGTATCGTGCAACTGAATATCGATAGCCGAGTTACCTAAGATAATTCCGGTAAGACCACCGGTGATAAACATAGACACAAAGCCAATGGCGAACAGGGCAGCAGAACTCAATCGTACTTTACCACGCCATACGGTACCAATCCAGTTAAATACTTTGATAGCCGATGGAATGGCAATCAACAAAGTGAACAAGGTAAACACCGCACCCAGGTTAGGATTAAGACCGGTAACAAACATGTGGTGAGCCCAAACGATGAAAGACAGTACCAAGATAGCGAGGATAGAGAATACCATCGCTTTGTAACCAAAGATAGGCTTGCGACTATGCACCGATAGCACCTCGCTCACAATACCCATGGCAGGAAGGATGATGATATACACCTCCGGGTGACCCAGGAACCAGAACAAGTGCTGGAACAAAATTGGGGAACCCCCTTTATAGCCCAACAACTGACCATTGATA
>CAYQRR010000233.1:4042-4861 GCA_964419635.1 uncultured Chitinophaga sp.
GATAATGATGTTATTCAGGTAAAAGCTGGTATCTAACAAACGGTCAAACTCCAACAATACACAACCAGCCAACAGAGCCGGGAATGAAAGCACACCAATCACCGCAGTAAACATCAAAGCCCACATGGTAAGAGGCATTTTGAACATGCTCATGCCTTTGGTTCTTTGGTTTAACACCGTAGCGATATAGTTCAAACCACCTAAAAGTGATGAACAGATAAATAAGGTCATGCCTAAAATCCAAAGGTCGAAGCCTAAGCCCGAACCCAGGTTCACCCCGGTATCTCTTAAACCGTTGATAGGTGGGTAAGCTGTCCATCCGCCTGAAGCTGGTCCGGTTTGGATAAAGAATGACAGTAACATTACCACACTAGCACCTAAGAAAAACCAATAAGACAACATATTGATGAAAGGTGAGGCCATATCACGAGTACCCACCTGATACGGAATCAATAAATTGGCAAATGTGCCGCTCAAGCCACCCGTCAATACAAAGAACACCAGAATGGTTCCGTGCATGGTAACCATGGCATAGTAAAACTCGCTGCTGATTTTTCCACCTTCTGCCCATTTACCTAAAAAGGTTTCCAGAAAAGGGAATGTTTCGTTTGGCCATCCCAATTGAAGACGGAACAAGATGGAAAGCAATCCGCCAACAATTCCCCAAAAAATACCTGTAATCAGGAATTGTTTAGAGATCATCTTATGGTCCTGACTGAAAATATACTTGGTCAGAAAAGTTTCCTCATGATGATGCTCCTCATGACCATGAACATGGTCGTGGTGGGTATCGGTGTGTGCGTGATCAACAGTTGATGT
>CAYQRR010000234.1:0-1925 GCA_964419635.1 uncultured Chitinophaga sp.
AAAAATAGCTGCCATAAACGAGCGAAAGCAAGATGACGGCAATGCTCACATAGACCGAAGCATATTTGAAATAACTTATAGACATGGTCGTCTTGTTTTAGTTTTCCAAACCTAAGATAAATTGAGCGAAAACTAAATTACTAATTTCCTTTTTTCAAATTTGCGCTTCAACGAAAAATGATACCTGTATGAATGCGGATGATGTTTTAAATGCCTTGCGACATGTCAATGACCCTGATATTAAAAAGGATCTGGTTACCTTGAATATGATTAGCAACGTAGAGGTAAAAGAAAGAGGGGTGAAGTTTAAGTTAACACTTACTACTCCGGCTTGTCCGCTTAAAGAGAAGATAAAAAGTGATTGTGTAGCGGCTATTCATGAGCACATCTCCAAAGAACTGGAAGTGGAAATTGATCTGGATGCCAATGTAACCGCAGCCCGCAATATGAATTTGAATATACTGCCGAGCGTAAAAAACGTAATATGTGTAGCATCAGGCAAAGGCGGAGTGGGCAAATCAACTGTGGCAGTCAATCTAGCAGCCAGTTTGGTCCGGCAAGGGGCAAAGGTGGGCCTTATTGATGCGGATATTTATGGCCCATCTGTACCTACCATGCTGGGAGTGCGAGGTAAACGCCCGGAAGTACGCATGATAAAAGATAAGAACTACATTGTTCCGTTAGAGGTAGAAGGAATTAAAATTTTATCCATTGGTCTTTTAATTGACGACAAGCAGGCTGTAGTTTGGCGGGGCCCCATGGTCTCCTCAGCCCTCAAACAATTTGTGACCGATTGTCTTTGGGGCAAATTGGATTATCTCATATTAGACATGCCTCCGGGCACCGGAGATGTACATTTGACAATGATTCAAACGGTGCAAGTGACGGGTGCGGTGCTGGTGACCACCCCCCAGGAAGTAGCGCTGGCCGATGCACGAAAGGCTTTGGCTATGTTTCACCTTAGCAACATCAATGTGCCAGTATTGGGGGTGGTGGAAAACATGGCTTACTTTACACCCGAGGAATTGCCCCAAAACCGGTATTATATTTTTGGAAGAGACGGAGGTAAGCGTCTGGCGCTAGAATATGAAATTCCACTTTTAGCAGAAATTCCCATTGTGCAAAGTATACGCGAAGGAGCCGATGAGGGTAGGCCTGCCAGCATTTTCTCGGATAATGAGTTGGTGCGAAATGCGTTTGATGAACTAGCCACAAATGTGGCGCAGCAGGTTGCCATCAGGAATGCTACATTTGTGCCTCAACCCGAAAGTTCCATCCCTGCACTATGATAACTGAACCGTCTGTTTTACGCGATAAAATAGAAGCCTCCTTGAATACGATGCGCCCCTACCTCAACGATGATGGCGGCAATGTGGAGGTGGTGGAAATTACAGACGACTTGGTTGTAAAAGTGCGTCTACTGGGTTCATGCAGCACCTGCCCACAAAGTTTCATGACCATGAAAGCCGGTATCGAAGAAGCCGTTAAGCGCAGTGTGCCGGAGATTAAAGCCGTGGTGGCGGTTTAGCAGGGCTGTTTACATTATAAATTTCTCCTCCAATTTTATCGCTTTCCAACGAGCTCGTGATGTCTGCTAACATCTAATTTGAATAGATTCACGTCTTTAAAGAATTAGCATGAATAAACTATTGGGATTGTTGGTATTAATTCTTTCTACCTCTTGCATACAAGCACAGGATGTTTGGGAAAACTATTTTCAGGACAGTAGAGTGAAGGTAGAATTCCGCTATACCGATTGCCATGATGTGGTCAATGGTATCCATCAGCAAAAGATTTTGTTGCGATTTTTGAATCTGACGAATAGTTCAATTGAGGTCAGCTATCAGCGCAAGCCCGATTATGGCGAAGGTTATACTTACGAAACCAACTTGCAGCATATTTCCCTAGGGGCTAATGCGGTAATT
>CAYQRR010000234.1:1935-4028 GCA_964419635.1 uncultured Chitinophaga sp.
CAGTTGTAGCGAAAAAGATAAGTCGTTGTTCTTTTTCAGTCGGCATTTGAATAAGCAGGGTAGAAGCCTGCATCGTTTCGAACTGGCAAACATCCATACAAAAATCGTAATTGATTAATATGAAAAAGATTGTACTCTCCGCCTTACTGGCGTGTTTTACCAATTTTATCTTTTCGCAAGGATGTACCGTTTCGGCCCTCATTTCACGCGACACCATTATTTGCGGGCAAAGTGCAGTCTTATCAGCTTATGGTCAAGGACAGGGCATTGCATTGCTTTCTGAAAATTTCAATTCTGGTAGTTTTGGGGCCGGATGGAACTACACATATTTGGTTAGGAAACCAGAGTCCTGTGCCTCGCGAGTTGGTGACCTCCTCCTTTAACTTGAGCAGTTGCGTAAATGCCGGAGTTACTATCTGTTTCGATTTGCTCTTTGCCGAGCAGGGGGATGCTTCGCCTTGTGAAGGTCCCGATGAACCGGACGAAGGGGTTTACTTACAGTATTCAACGAATAATGGCGCCACATGGACTGACATCAACTACTTTGACCCGAATGGCGGCAACGACCCGGCTCTTGTTAACTGGAACAACTGGTGTTTTCCGGTGCCACCTGCTGCACTCACTGCTAACACCCGATTCAGATGGTTTCAAGACAACGACAGCGGGGCCGATTACGACCACTGGGGGGTAGATAATGTGGTCATTTATTGCAATGACCCTTCGTTTAATATTGTTTGGACTCATGATGGTTACAACCATGGACCTGTAGGTGGTGTAAATCCGAATGCAGTGGCTCCCCAAACTTCCACTACTTATACTGTGGTGATGAGTAATGGTATTGTTACCTGCTCTGATTCTGTAAGTGTATTTGTCAAAAGCCCAACTTTAGTAGTGAATGCTGGTAATGATACTACTATCTGTTCCGGTCAATGTGCTCAACTAAATGCTACCGCAAAGGTGATTCAAAGCCCAGCCAAAACGCCCACGTATGTAAATGCGGAAGCGGCCAGCATCACAGGCACTCCCGGCTTTCCCGGCTTTCCGCCCATTGTGCCAGCGACTCCGGGTACTGCCTTCTTAAATATGGATATCAATATCACCAACCTGAATCTATCCACAGTGACCAATGGCTACATCACCAGCGTGTGTATCGGTTCACTGAATATGTTCCTGTTTGCGGGAATCAATATTTTCGATATCTGGCTGGTGTGCCCTAGTGGCGATTCCATTTTATTGGTAAAAGACAGTACGCTTACCGGCAACTCCCTAACCAATACTTGTTTTGTTCCGGCAGGGGGCAACATAACTTCTGCAAGTTCGCCTTACACCGGCAGCTATTCACCTAATCAATCCTTTAATAACTTAACGGGATGTGATGCCAACGGAGTGTGGTCTTTGCATTTTCAAGCTATCTTCAGTGGTTTTTCTTTGCCTACCGGAACATTTAACAGCTGGAGTATTTCGTTTAATGATCCGGAGGTTTCCTATACCGGTAACTTCAATTGGAGTCCCACCTCCAATATGACAGGGGCCAATACATTAACACCTACCATTTGCCCTACAGCAAACGGAACTACAGCATATACCATCACTGCATCGGACACTGCAGGCTGTGTTACACAAAGTGATGTGGTCAATGTAACTATGCAAACCTGTTGTGCTTTGACAGCTACCGCAGCAACTGTTCAGCCATCGTGTGCACAAAGTAATGGTAGCATCAACCTAACACCCGCACCAGCCGGCTCGTACAATTTTTTATGGAACGATGGGAGTACGAACCAAAACAGATCCGGCTTAGCAGCAGGATCATACAGCGTAACTATTACCAGCACTATAGTGGCCGGTTGCACCTGGGATACTACAATTGTCTTAAATTCCAACAGCACACTTAATTTGGGATTAACTACAAATAACCCCACTTGTTCGGGAGGTGATGGATCTGCTACTTTTTCGCTTAGCGGTGGCACCGTTCCTTACACTGTTACTATTGACACGGGTGGCGTACCGCAAACTATCAATTTACCATTTGCGGTTCCTCCTCAAACGCTGGGCGGTTTATCATCCGGTACGGTCAATGTAAGAGTGGTGGATGG
>CAYQRR010000234.1:4038-4823 GCA_964419635.1 uncultured Chitinophaga sp.
CGTTGGTTGCGCCAACAAACTGTTGCACCTTTACGGTAGCCGCAGTATTGACTCAACCGGCCTGTGGGCAGACTGATGGTAGTATTGTGCTGACGTCAGCTAACGGCTCGGGTAATTACACTTACACCTGGTCGGGTGGCTTGGGTACGGGCAGCTCTGTTTCCGGTTTGGCTGCTGGAACTTATTTTGTTACCATCACGGATAATACCTTCGCCAATTGTGCTATTGATACATCCTTTGCTTTGAGCAATCCAAACGCTCCGCTTATTGATAATGTAGCGGTAACAGATGAAACTTGTGCAGGTACCGGTGATGGAGCCTTGTACGTAACTGCCAGTGGCGGAACGGGATTATTATCGATTGTATGGAGCAATGGTGATGTAGCATTTTCGACTATTAACCTGAATGCCGGGCAATACGACTTTACAGTAACAGATGCCAATGGTTGTCAGGTAGTCGGTAATGGTGTAGTTGGAAGTGGTAATGGTTGTTGCAACCTTACACTTACCGGTTCACAGATTGATATTGCCTGCGGTGTTGCAGCTACGGGTAGTATAGATGTGAGCTCTGTTGGAGCACAATCCTCCGTAACTTATTTGTGGAGCGACAATACCACTACCGAAGACAGGACCGGTCTAAGTGCTGGCCTATACTCTGTTACGGCCACGAGCGGTAATTGCACTGCCACTGCGTCTTTTACCATTACTCAATCCGGTTCTATTTCGGTTAGCCTTCAACCGCAGGATGCTGTTTGCTTTGGCTCAGCCAGTGGAGGAGTATTAGCT
>CAYQRR010000235.1:0-4809 GCA_964419635.1 uncultured Chitinophaga sp.
GTTTGGATTTAGTCGTGAATGCCGGAGGAGCAGTGACCATGCAATTCAATAGTATAGATGGAAGATGGATTGTGGTAAATGCTAATAACACAGTAGGTGGTGGAGGCGGTAGCGGTTGGGGATTAACCGGTAATGCAGCCACCAGCGCAGCCACCAATTATCTGGGCACAACCGATAATGTGGACTTTATCATAAAGACCAGTGCAACTGAACGCATGCGATTTATTGGTAATACATCACAGGTGGTCATCAATAATGCAACACCATCTGCAGCCAGTATTTTATCTGTGTTTTCCACTACGGCTGATGATGCTTTAGTTTTAAATGCGAATGGCACTGGCAGAGGATTGCTGATTAATACCGCAGCCACAAACACTGCCGGTGATGGAATAGAAATTCAAAAAGGCGGAACGGGGGGATCCGGTATTGATTTGGTGATGAACTCCACCAACCCGGGAATAGGAATCTCTGCCACACATAGTGGCACCGGACGGGTAGCCAATTTCGCACAGCTCAATAATGCATCCGGTACTCAGGCTGTTTCCATCTCACATGCAGGACCCGGTATAGTATTGCAAACTCAAAATGCATTGGCCACCAGCAGCGTGCCGGTCATCAACGTAAGTCAGGTATCTACTCAAACATCGGCAACTGCGGCCTCAGTGTATGCAACCAGTACCAGCAGCACCGGTGGATATTTTACTGCTAATAAAGCTACCAATACTACAAGAGCTTTGCAAGGTATCTCCAATGCATCAGGGGCATTTGATGTAATTGGTGTATATGGCGAGGCCGCTGCGGTTAATGCCGGGTTTGGATATGGTGTTGTGGGTACAGGTAACAATTTTGGTGTTTATTCAAATGGCGATATGGGGAGTTCCGGAGCTAAACCTTTTTATATCGACCATCCCTTAGATCCCGCTAATAAAATACTGCGACACTACTCCTCTGAGTCAGATGAACCATTGAATTTTTACAGAGGAAACGTAGTGTTGGATGCAAACGGAGAGGCCATCATACAACTGCCGACTTATTTCCATGCTGTGAACATTGACTTCTCTTATGTGCTTACACCGATTGGTGCGCCAGAAGTTGTTTATGTGAAAAAAGAAATAGACAGTAATGGGCAATTTACGGTAGGTGGCAAGGCCAATCTAAAAGTAAGCTGGTATGTCTACGCGCAGCGTAACGACCCTTACATTCAGCAAAATCCGGATAAGCTACAAGTAGAAATTGATAAGAAACCCGGAGAAAAAGGGAAATACTTTAGACCAGAGCTCTATGGGCAGCCTAAGGAGAAGGGTATTTTTTACAGACCGGAGCCAACTTTCAAATCTCAAGATTAATTTATTCGAAATACATAACAGGATACACACAACATGAGCAGCTTTCAAGAAAAACTAGAAGAACAAAAACGCAAACAAGAGCAAGCAAGAATGCAAGCCATGGCAGAATTTATGGCCTTCATTCAGCAAAATTATCCCACCGCTACCGGAACTCCCTCCGGCTTGCATTACATAATCGAGCAGGAGGGCAGTGGCCCCAAGCCTAACAAATTTCAGGAAGTGCACGTGCACTATACCGGTTCACTGACTGACGGAAGTGTATTTGATTCTTCGATAAAACGAGGCACTCCTATCGCGTTTCCAATTGGTGCGGGGCGTGTGATTGCCGGATGGGACGAAGGGATTGCGATGCTGTCAACCGGTGCAAAAGCCAGGTTGATTATTCCTTATTTTCTCGCTTATGGCGAACAAGGCCGCCCACCTGTGATTCCCGCAAAGGCCACCCTGATCTTTGATGTGGAGCTCGTAAGCATTCAATAGAATCTTTAAATATCGTCACACTTGATAGCATACAATCCTAAGGCCTGGTTTACTTTTATTTTTCGATTACATAAGTCCGACACAGTTCGGCAGCTATTTCCCATGATTGTAGCTATCAGCATTTACAGCGGCATGATAGCATGGATCGAAATGGACTTTTTGCAGTTAAGTTCCGACAACAGAATTCGCAACATTTCCATCATGCACACAATGTTGACGTTTGTTATTTCCACGCTATTGGTATTTCGCACTAATACGGCCTATGAGCGTTGGTGGGAGGGAAGAAAGCTTTGGGGAAGCCTGGTTAATAATTCGCGCAATTTTGCAATGAAGTTGAATGCTTTGTTGCCCAATACTTTGCAATCTGATCGGCATTTTTTTGAAACCATGATTGCCAATTATGCATTTGCACTTCGCGATCACCTGCAGAACGTGTTACATCGAGAACACATGAGCGACAATGCATTTTTTACTGCCAACCAGTTGCGTAAAGACATCCACAACCCCAACTTGATAGCTTCCTTAATGACTCGGAAGCTGGTAGCGCTGAACCGGGATGGGGTCATAAAAAATGAGGATTTACTTTTTGTAAACGCAGAATTAGCAGCGCTCACAGATGTATGTGGAGCATGCGAACGAATAAAGAATACCCCTATACCCTATTCTTACAGCACATTTCTAAAGAAATTCATATTCTTTTTTGTAATGACTTTGCCGATTACGCTGGTATTTACGTTAGGCTATTACTGCGTGCCGGTGGTAGCTTTTATCTTTTATGTACTCACAAGCCTAGAACTCATAGCCGAAGAAATTGAAGACCCGTTTGGCACTGATGAGAATGACTTACCCACCATGACAATCAGCAATAACATCAAAAAACACGTCAAGGAAATTTTTAACTCCTGAGGGCAGTAGTGGCTATACGGCTAAGCGTAACTCATCATATACCTTCTCGATATAATAAATAGAAAGTTTGTTTTTCTCTTCAATGGAGCGTTTTACAGACACAAAAAAGTCCACAAGCTTTTTAAAATCTGCCGGCTTTTGAAGATAACCATCTGCTCGCAGCCTGTAGCATTCAATCATATCCTTTTTATAGTCGCTATTGGTAACCACAATTACGGGAGTGCTTTCTAAATCAGGATCGCTTTTAATCTTTTCTAATACTTCTTTACCGCTTACTTTAGGCATATTTAAATCCAACAACACCAAGTCAATCTGCTTGCCTAGTATTTTGCAAGTGTCCAGATGTTCACAGGCTTCCTCTCCATCATAGGCGTATTCCAACTCCACAATATCGCTAAGGCCGGCTTCTTTAATGGCTTCCTGCATAAGTCTTACCTCTGCTGGATTGTCTTCAATCACAAAAAGCTTGTAAAGAGTCCCTCCGGTGTGGATGTTCATCATGTCGTTATTTTTTAACTCCACGAATGTAGACGCGGAAATCCCTCAGGCATCCCGCACTTGTGCGGTTAATGGTGTGGATAAAGCAGGCGTAGTGCTGAATAGACTACACCTGCTTTATTGTAAAATCAAAGTGAGAGTGATTAGTCTTCTGTGCCTTCCTGGTTGTCTTCATCTTTTACCTTCAGCGGAGCTTTGGGTATAAAGTTGGGGTCTTCGAGATGGCGAATGTGGTCTTCAATTTGGTCGGCACTTATTCTGCGGGCTACTATCTTTTTATCTTTATCCAGCACAAACAATTGCGGTGTGCTTTGCAGATCCCACTCGTATCGGAAATTACTGTGGCGTTTGGCATCACACACATTAATCCAATCCAGGTTGTTTTTTTCAATGAATTCGCGCCAGTCTTTGTAATTGTCCATATCCATAATGGCTGGTGCATACACTTCTACATCAATCTTGGACTCTTTCAATTTGTGATAAGCCTCTGCCAGTACCGGGATTTCTTTCTTGCAATGTCCGCAATCCGGATCCCAGAAAGCCAGTATGGTCCATTTGTTTTTGAGGTCGTATAAGTTTTTCCATTGTGTTTCTGTGGAGTCGGTCCACAGGATGAGTCGCTGAGCTGGTTTGCCAATGAGCACTGGTGCCAGGCGATTAGCTCGGTCGCAAATTTTGAATCGTTTGGTGGTATCTATCCATGGAGTCATGGCATCTTTGCAGAAATAGTTTTGTGCAAAGTAGACATAGGCATTGTCGAAGCCCATGATTTTAGAGTTGGCCATTTCGTTGAAAATGTAAGTAACGATATAGCGATACAACTCATTCTTTTTATCGGTTTTTGAAATTACATCTTCTCCTGAGGCAATAATGGAGTCGGGATGCTGCACCGTAGTTTGGTTCATGAATGTTTTCAGCTTGTTATGCAGCACAGGGCAGCGTAGCAGGCGTTCGTCTTTTAAATCTACATTGTCCCAGTAATGCGCTTTGTAATATCTCCATTGAAAAGCTTCGTCTGTTACTTTGCCATTGGCATCTTTTGGGGCATCGGGTACCGAAATCTCAGTCATGGATTTCAGCAGCTTGGCATAAAACAAATCAGGCTGCTTGGTGATGATATCGGTACGATGGTCTTTCACTTCTTTATCAATCTGCGTAAGCAGTTTCATGGTGGCGCTTTTCTTGGCGGTGTCTTTTTCTGTTTTGTAAACTGCTTGCAACGAATCGGCAATCTTTTTCTTATCGGCCAAAAAGAAAATGTCCTTATAAAACAAATCGTTCTCAATACTTCCGGATGTTTTCATGTGTCCCGTCAAATCCGTGGTATCGGTGCTCAAAGTAAAAGAGGGTTCACCGGTTATAAATTCGAAATAGCGGTTGTTCAGCGCTGGGAACACAGCCAGGTAAACGCCACCGGGTAGTGTGGTGTCGGCTTTGAGGGTAATTACCCCTTTGTTGTCGAACTGGAAAGTGTCTTTTACGTATTGCTTATCGCCATAGTAGTTGGCGAGAATCATGGAGGTGTTCTCCAATCCTTTTACTGTTAGTTTGATATTAAATCCTTTGGATGCATTCGTTT
>CAYQRR010000236.1:0-2216 GCA_964419635.1 uncultured Chitinophaga sp.
CAGTTCGCTGAAGAGTCTGCCGTCTGCATTGTCATAGGAACTGCCGTTAAAGGTTGTGCTGATAACTGTTTTGGAAGGGGTGCGCCCGTCCATGCTGGCCGATTTGGTCATCAATAATCCGCGAAACAGCTGGTCTTCGCGCAGTTTAAACATTTTGCCATCGATGGTGGCGTAGAATGTGCCCGGGTTTTTCTCCTCCTCGTAGCCTTTGAAGGAGGTAAATAGTACGCACGCCAATATAAGGTGAATGAGAGTCAGGGGTTTCATAAGGGCACAAATTTAAGTCAGGATGGAAGATTTGTCAAGTGCCCCGGTTTAGCGGGCCCCTTTTAGCCTTCTACAGCTTGCCCGGCATACATTTTCGATAATACCTGCACCGCTGCATCTATATCTGCGCGGGTGTTGTATTTGCTGAACGAAAAGCGAACCGCTTTGCGGTTGGGCGCGGCATGGATGCCCTCCAGTACGTGCGATGCTTTTTCAGAGCCGGAGGTGCAGGCACTACCTCCGCTGGCGGCAATGCCCGCCATGTCGAGGTTAAACAGGACCAACTCCGCTTTAGGGTGAGGTGGCAAAGACACATTGAGCACCTTGTAATTTCCGCCCTGCTCGCTGATGTCGCCATTAAACTGTACCTCCGGCAGGTGCTCGGTTAACTGCTGTATCATGTAATGCTTCAACCCACTCACCCAGGCACGGTTAGTTTCCATTTCGCTCACCGATTGCTCCAGCGCTTTTCCCAGGCCGGCTATGCCAGCCACGTTTTCGGTGCCTGCGCGCATGTTGCGCTCTTGCGAGCCCCCGTCAATAAAGGGATGAATATGCACATCGCCCTGTATGTATAAAAAGCCAACACCCTTAGGCCCGTGAAACTTATGAGCCGAGCCACTGAGAAACTGCACTTTTGTTTCCTGCAAATTAAAAGGCACGTAGCCGATGGTTTGCACCGTGTCGGAGTGCAACAGGGCTCCGTATTGCCGGCAGAGTTGCGATAAGGCATTCAGGTCATTGATAGTGCCTATCTCATTATTGGCATGCATCAGCGATACCAGCGTTTTGCCCGCAGGTTGCGCCAGTAGTTGTTCCAAATGTGCCAGGTTTACGCGCCCCTCGTGGTCGAGCTGCACCCATTCCACCTGCACTCCTGCGCGGGCCTCGGCTTCCACCGAATGCAATACGCAGTGGTGCTCAATAGCCGAAGAAATGATTCGGGTAACGCCCAAATCCCGCACCGCACACTTGATAGCTGTGTTATTGCTTTCGGTGCCACTGCCCGTAAAGAAAATTTCGGAGGTGGATACGTTCAGATATTTGGCCACCGTTCGTCTTGCTTTTTCTATGGTGGATTTGGCTACCCGACCAAAGCTGTGTATGGAAGACGGGTTACCGAAGTTTTCGGTTAAAAAAGGCATCATCTCCTGCAGCACTTCGTCCGAAATGCGCGTGGTGGCTGCATTATCCAGGTATATTTTTCCCACTTGAAAAGTATTAGCGGCCGAAATTTATTATTTTGAATGGAAACGCCTCTTGGCGGGCGTCTGTTTAATTCTATTTTAGCCCAAGAAAATTGATCCATGAAAAAGTTGATTCTGCTTGCTCCCGTGCTGCTCCTTGTAGCGTTCTCTTCCTGCAAAAAGTGCTACACCTGCACTAACGAATGCGTGCAATGTGCCATTACCATTAACTCCAATACTTTTTCGCATGTGCTGTGCAAAGACAGTTTTGCCACCACAGCCGATTTCAATGCAGCCATCACTGCCGATACCGGACTGGGATACATTTGTAACGCTATAGCACCCACTTACACCTACGAATTTTGTGTCAATAAACCCGGGGAAGAAAACTACGTGAATTACTTCAACCGCGGCAACCGCCTCACCTGCACCGAAAAGTAAATCGGAGCCTGGCTTTAATTGAGCGACATGGTGGGCAATATCACCTTTACCGAGTTGTGAAAGGCCAGCTCTGTAATCTCCCATTGCACATATTCGGCAATAGGGAAGGTGGATACTGTTTTTTCGGCCTCTTGTGCAGTTTTGGCCGATAGCACTACCCACAGTTTGCTGCGGTCTGCTGCCAGGGTATAGCTCAGTACGGTGTTTTCCTGAAGTAGTTTATCAATATGGGCGCGCTGCGCTGGTATCAGCTCAATCAGCTCGTGGCTGAGATAGGCCGGCAGACTAATTTTAATCATATACAGGTTCATATCAAAAAGG
>CAYQRR010000236.1:2226-4808 GCA_964419635.1 uncultured Chitinophaga sp.
CTCCGGCAGGCAGGTTCGCTACCCCCTCCAGTTTCCATACTTCAAAGGTATTGTTGCGCAAAAAGAAAGATTGCTGCAACACCCGGTTGCCGGCCACGTCAAAAATTTCGATGGTTTGTGTGCCGTTTTGGGCCGAGAAAACAGACACATTCAGCTCGTTGGAGAATGGATTGGGAAACACAGCCGCCTCGCGGTTTATCTTTAAAATGTTGGCATTGTAATCGGTCTTCAGCACCAGATAAGCATTATAGAAATTGGGGATGCCGTAGCCGTAATCGTTTCCGGGCGTCCAGAAGCGGTCGGCACTAATAACAATGGCATCAAAAATTTCGCGATTGGTCTTTTGGGGAAAGGCCTGCCACAGGCAAGCCGCACAGCCTGCCAGTATAGGGCAACTGAACGAGGTGCCTCCGCTGGTGCTTACATCGCCCTGGGTGCTCAGCACCCCACTCTTTACACCTTGCGAGCACACATCGGGTTTTATTTTTCCGGCACTGGTGGGTCCGCGGCTGCTAAAGCCGGCAATCACCTCGGCTGAATCGACCGCGCCAATTGATAAGATACTATCACCATCGGCCGGTGCGCCCACATAGCGCCAGCTGTTGGCCCCGTAGTTTCCGGCACTGTTAATCACCAATATACCTTTGCCAAAAGCCATATTTCCGGCTCGGGTAATCACGGTTTTGTTGCCACTTAAATCGGCATAAGTATGGCTGCCTGAGTCGCCATCAAAAGTGGTGTAGCCCAGCGAGGTGGAAAAAATCTTAGCGCCCATGCTATCGGCATATTCCGCGGCAGCGGCCCAGTTATATTCTTCCATCACCCATTCGGCATCATCGTCTTCGCTCTCGAGCAGCAGCAGACTTACCTCCGGGGCCGAGCCCACCATGCGGTTGGGCACCTGTGCGGCAATGCAGCTGAGCACGCTGGTGCCGTGGCCGCCATCTTCATACACATGCTCTTCGTGGTGCACAAAATCGTAAGTAGCCACTACACGGCTGCGGGCACTATCGAAACCGGGGATAATGTCCACGTTTACAAATCCATTATCGAACACCGCCAGCAGCACGCTATCGCCCCGGTAGCCTAACTGGTGCAGCAAATCGCCATTGAGCATGTTGAGCTGGTTGTAGCCTACGCCATACCGGTTGGGATACACGATGCTTTGGTCCACCACCGGCTCGGGGAGCTCGGTCGCCCATTTATCCGTTTTGTTCGCCTGCGGAATTTGCCGGATAGGACCCACGCTATCTACAAAGGGCAAAGCCCGGATGCTATCGAGATAAGCCGAAATGTTTACCTGCACCACCGCCAGGTTAAACCATTTGAGGCGGTGCTTTAAAAAACTGATGTAGGGCGACAGGCTGTCGATATAATCCTGGCAGAGGGGCAGGTCGCTCTCGGTCACGGCCAGGCCCTGCACCTGCCTGCGCTGCAGCGAGGCAGGCGATAAAAACTGAGCGGGCGTTTGGAGCGCGCTGAGGCTGCAAGCTTTATCCTTAAACTGTACCCAGTAGTAGTTTTGCTGCCCCAGGGCCGGAGTAGCCGCGGCCAACAGGCCAAGCAGCAGGCCGCCATAGCAGGCGCGGAGCAATCTTAAAAGGGGGCTTGGGTTGGGCTTCATTAATTCCAGTCAATGGCTTTCATACGTATGCGGAAACCGTTTTCGGGTCCGTTTTGCCAGTTTAGCTGCACCTTCTGCTTAGTAAGGTGTTCCCACTCCTGATACACCATCCCAATGTTTTTGGCATACACCTCTCTGCGGAGTGTTTTCTCAATTAAATCTTCGTCATCTACCTGTAAAACAGTCAAGGTGCTGTCGAGGTTTAAGCCACCGGCACTATAGGGCTCATGCACCAGGGAGTAGCCGTAGTTCCAGTTGCGGAAGATGCGGTAAATATCGGTTTGCGGCACATAGAGGTTGCCGTTCCAGGTCTCGTTTTCTTTGGGCGGAAAGATAAGCTTGATGAACCGGATGTCGTCTTCGTTTTTTTGCAGGTTGTAAGCATCGGCTTTTACCGACCATATTTTCCAGATGCTGAAGGGCGACAATGTATCGTAGCGTCTTTGCAGTTCCAGCCGATAGTTCAATTCGTTCTCGTTATCATAAAAAGTATCGATAACCAGTTCTTTGAGCTGGTAGCGAATGGTATCGCGCACATAGGTGTCGGGGTTTTCGGAGAAACTGTATTGGATAGAATCTACCTCATAGGTAATGTAGTGCCCTGTGGCCAGCGGATAATATTCGCGGTGGTAAGTTACCTCCAGCATATCTTGTTTTTGGCAGCCCCACAAACACCCACCGCCTGCGGCCAGCAGCAGCACACGGATAGTAAAAGACCTGAGGCGATTGAAAATCATGCTGTTTTTTGGATAGTCGAATGTATAAAAGAATGCGGGCTAGCCAAATGCGTTTTGGCGCATGGAGCGGAATAGAAGGGAGCGATTCATCAGTAGCGAAAGCCCCTTCTGCCGACCAGGCAAGCCGCTCAGGCGGTGTAGGGAACAGCGAAGCTGGATTAGGATGAACGTTTCTGGGCTTGGCGAAGGTGGCGAATACGAAGCACAAAACTGTCAACCAG
>CAYQRR010000237.1:0-4730 GCA_964419635.1 uncultured Chitinophaga sp.
ACATGAAAAAAATAAACCAAAACAGGTATTGATAACAGCGCACCGCCACCACCCAAAATTCCCAGTACAATACCCGTTAGTAAGGCTCCTATATACCCAAAAGCTGTTTGGAGTTCCACGCTGCAAGAGTGGGCAAATTAAGTGAGCCCATCTATAAATACCGGAACAAAATTTTTAGTGCCGTTTGCTATTTAGCCAGCACGATGGCACGTAACTTTTTCTGTTGTTCAGTAAACACTTTTAATGGTTCCAGAGCGTTTTTGACAGTGGTGGTAGATTCCTTAGGTATTGCAGTCAAAATCTGTTCGGTGCCCTTCCGTCTCACTTTAACCTTTATGGGGTCCGGTTTAGTGTTTCCTCTGAAATAGGTTTGAAACTGTTCGCTGATATTTATTGGTGAGGTTTCTTCATCATTAATCGATAAGAGCACATCACCGCTGGCTATACCCAGCAGATTCTCTCCTACCCTATCAAATATGAGCTCATTATTTTTCTCGTCATATCGCAATCCAAAATAGCCACTCATGTAAACGGTCTTTCTTTTCTCCGGTTCATATTGCCAACCAATCTGATTAAAATACTCCAGAGGCAGTGGTTCCTTGCCCACGATGTATTTATCAATAAACTCTTGAATACCCGGATGAGTCAGTGAAACAATGTCTCCAAACAGTTCATTATCCTTGAACGGTTTGGAAGGACCATATTTGTCGGCCAATGCAAGCATTAACGTTTTCAGATTCTTCTTTCCATCCGTAAGTTCAGCGATGCGAATATCCAATAGCATAGCCAACACAGCGCCTTTGTTATACACGCTCAGGTAAAGGTTTTGATTCTCTTTTGTCAATACATTTACACTCATATCGGTCATAGAGAAACTCTTGAAGGCAGCGGCTTCATTTATCTTACTCCGCATAGATCTGGCAAATGCTTCCTCCTCAGTAATCCCTCCCTGAAACTGAGTCAGGTGTGCGAAGTATTCTGTTACTCCCTCATACATCCAAAGATGTTTGCTCATTTTAGGATCAAGAAAGTCGAAGTTGTCAATCTCTTCACTATGAATATTTAAGGGAGTGAGGATGTGCAGAAACTCGTGTCCGGAAACTTCTTCCACGGTTTCTTTCACAGCTTTTTCATACTTAGTCTCCGGCAAATAGTAAATAGAACAGTGGTTGTGTTCCAAAGCACCGAATCCACTGCTCAATCCTCCCGCTTTGGAGGTAGGCGTTTTAGACGGATCCACGAAATAGTAAATGAAATGATATTCATCCACCGGTAGCGTGACAAAAAATTTGCGAAGCGACTCTGCAAGTGGCGACAGATAATCTGCAATCTGACTGCTTTTCACAATACCATTTGTGGAGAATACAGAAACCTTTACGGTGCTATTAGCAACCTGAAAAGTGGTGGTATCGGGCACACAATACATCATAGGATTATCGCATAAATACACGTAGTTGGGGGCACTCAGTACATCGACTGTTGCACTTTTAGCCTGCATTGCTAAATGGCCTGAACCATAAAAACTACTGGGCTTAGTTACTTCTATCTTGTAAGGATTCAGTTTGAACCCGTCAAAGTATCCAAAGAAGGCAAATGGATTCAACACAAAATTGGTTCCAGCTTCAATATTAGAGCCGCCCGGTTGAAAGATAAAATGCTTAGCATCTTTATCGTCCCAGGTATCGTTTACATAATACTCAACTTTAGCCAGATTAGTAGCACCTTTGATGTAAAAGCGATTGATATTCTTCTGTTTCACTTTCAACCGTTTGCCGTTTGCATCATAAGCTGAAAACTGCTGTAGAAATCTGCCGAAATTTTCGGTGCTATAGGTGCCGGGCACCACTTCGGGCATAATAAACATCACCTCGTCCTTATGCATGGCGGGAGGTGTGAGCGTCACTTTCACCCGGTCTTTTTGAACGTTTACCAAATCAATGGTATAGTAGTATTCCTGTTGTGAATAAAGAACAGAACCAATGAAAAACAGCAAGATGGCTGCTGCATTTTTTTTACTCATAAGAGACAATTTATGGTAGAGTGTGGTGGCTAAAATCAAAAACCGACCATGGTAGCCGGATCAACCCATTCATCAAACTGTTCCGCAGTTACATAGCCTAAATCTATAGCGGTTTGTTTGAGTGTTTTACCTTGCTTATGTGCCGTTTGAGCTATCTCTGCTGCTTTATAGTAACCGATTTTGGTATTCAAAGCAGTTACCAGCATCAACGAATTATTTAAGTTGTTTTTGATGTTTTCTTCCAGCGGTGCAATGCCTACAGCACACTTATCATTAAACGAAACACAAACATCTGCAATGAGTCGTGCGCTATGCAAAAAGTTATAAATCATCACCGGTTTAAACACGTTGAGTTCAAAATGACCGGTAGCACCACCAATATTGATAGCAACATCATTACCCAACACCTGTGCAGCAACCATGGTCATAGCTTCGCATTGCGTAGGGTTCACTTTGCCGGGCATAATGGAAGATCCCGGCTCATTGTCGGGAATAAAAATCTCTCCGATTCCGCAACGCGGACCGGAAGCAAGCAGACGAATATCATTTGCAATTTTCATGAGCGAACAAGCTACTGTTTTCAAGGCACCATGCGCCTCAACTACTGCATCGTGTGCGGCAAGTGCTTCGAATTTATTCTCGGCAGTTACAAACGGCAAACCGGTGAGTGCAGCTATGTGTCGGGCCACATTTTCCGAATACTGCGGTGGCGTATTAATTCCCGTTCCTACAGCGGTGCCTCCGAGAGCTAGTTCAGCTAAGTGGGCAAGCGTATTTTGGATAGCACGCAACCCATGATCCAGCTGCGATACATAGCCCGAAAGTTCCTGACCCAAAGTGAGCGGGGTGGCATCCATAAGGTGAGTTCTGCCAATCTTCACAATGTGCATATACTCTTTGGACTTGGCGGCAAGTGTATCTCGCAATTTTTGAATCCCTGGAATCGTCTTTTCAGCAAGTATTTGATACGCTGCAATGTGCATGGCGGTAGGAAATGTGTCGTTCGAGCTCTGCGACTTATTGACATCATCGTTTGGATGTACTTTCTTCTTTTCATCCAGCAGGCTTCCTCCCAGCAACACATGTGCCCGGTAGGCAACCACCTCATTTACGTTCATATTACTTTGGGTGCCGCTACCGGTTTGCCACACTACCAATGGAAACTGATCGTGCAATTGTCCGGCTAAAATTTCGTCACAAACCTGTCCAATAATATCGCAGGTCTCTTTCGGTAACACACCAGCTTCAAAATTAGTGATGGCAGCAGCTTTTTTGAGATATGCAAAAGCCCGAATAATTTCGGCCGGCATGCGATTGATGTCTTGTGCTATCTTAAAATTTTCGATAGACCGTTGAGTTTGCGCACCCCAATAAACCTCTGCAGGCACTTCTACAATGCCCATGGTGTCTTTTTCTTTTCTGAACTGTGCCATAATATTTTTGTTTTTAGCGGTGGCGAATGTAGAGTAAAAGGTCATATTCGCAACGCGAAACAGCATGGAACACACTAAAGAACCTACCAATACAAACACGACCAAAGGATGGCTGCAGAAAGGCGGTATTGTGGTATTTGTATTCTTTCTGCTTAAAGGCATCGGTTGGTTGGTTTTGCTGGCTGCCGTAGCCATGGGATTGATGAACGAAGAAGCCGTTCAAAAACTAAAGGATGCAATCCCTTTTTTTTAAACCATGGACAAAAACACTTTTTACGGACACGGCAAACTACTGCTTACAGCCGAGTATTTTGTATTAGATGGCGCCAAAGCATTGGCCCTGCCAACCCAATTAGGGCAGCATCTTCGCATACAAAACCTCAGTGGCAGCAACGGTTTATTGTATTGGGTTGCTTTGAACAATAAGCAGCAGCCTTGGCTCAAAACCGTTTTGGATAAAAGAGATTTTAGTTGCATTGGAACACCAGACGATGCTACCATTCGTCTGTCGAAAGTTCTGTCAGTTTGCAGAAGTTTAAATCCTGCATTTCTGAATAACGATGATGATGTAGCGGTGGAAACACAATTACAGTTTCCAAATGAATGGGGGCTCGGGTCCAGCTCTACTTTTATTTATTGTCTGGCAGCCTACGCACAGGTAAATGCGTACGAATTGTTGCAGAAAACACTGGGCGGCTCCGGTTACGATGTAGCCTGTGCCGGGGCACACACACCTATCCTATATCAACGCAATGAATTTTCGCCAATTATACAGGAAGCCAGTTGGAATCCTGTGTTTAAGCATCACCTTTATTTTGCTTACCAGGGCAAAAAGCAACTGAGTAGCGAAGCCATTACACACTACAAAAATAAGCTGCAAGATAAAGGGGCTACAATCCAGGCGTTGAGCGCTATTACTAACCGGATATTGAGTTCTGCAACACTTTCAGAATTTGAGCAATTGCTACAGGCACATGAAGAAATTATAGCGAAAAGCCTATCGCTTCCCAAAGTAAAGGAGGAGCGATTTGCCGATTTTAATGGAGTGGTAAAATCATTAGGGGCCTGGGGAGGTGATTTTGTACTCATGACACACTCTGGTTCCAGAGAAACTCTTGCTACTTACCTTCGCAGCAAGAACATAGACACTTTGTTCCGTTGGGATGAAATGATTCTAGGCGGATGACAAAACACCGCGCTCGCTGCGGATGTACATGTAAAAATAGAAAGAGGACACACCAGCAAAAAAGTGCCACAAACTGTGCGGCTGTAACACG
>CAYQRR010000238.1:0-1105 GCA_964419635.1 uncultured Chitinophaga sp.
TTAATGTTTGTGTGCCTGTATAAAAACCTGCGTTCAGGCTGAACTGAACCTGCGGAACGTATTCCGGCTTTCCTCCGCTGTTGGTGGCATTTGGGGTGGGTGTTTCAAATACGCTCCAGGTGGCTGCTCCATCGGTGGTTCTGCCTCTGGAGTGGTTTCTTCTTACTTTTTTGAGCGATAGTGAATCAATGAAAGTGCCCCCGGCATTGGTGAGGCAGAGTTCTTCATTTCCGCTGCTTTGGGTTAGCTTGAAATTGGTATGCAATTGTCCGCTGAAAAGTCCATCGCGGCTGCTGCAATAAAACATTCTTCTTGCACCGGCATTGATAGTGGTGCCGGCCGGTATGGTCCACTTGAGCGGCTGTCCTTTTTGGTCGCTGAGGTGCCATCCGCCAATATTTACGCTGGCGGCTCCGGCATTGTATAACTCCACCCAATCTTCGTATCCTCCGGTGGCATCTGCGTGTTGGCTCTTGTTGCCGCAGCTGTATTCGTTGATAACGATTTGTGCAAAGGAAGGAACTGTAGAAGCGAGCAGAAAAATCAGGGTTGCTCCTCTAAATAGTGCGATAATATTTCTCATGTCATTTTTTAAAACAGCTACGAATGTAACTAATGAGCGAAATGTTGTATATGGTATCCGGGGCCTTTTTGTGAACAGAATTTTGTGTTCTATCGGCACTGCATGCGGTGCTTTCAATGGCGAAAAGAGAAGTGGAGCTGGCATCATAAACCAAACTCCAAACAGCCTCAGGTAGCCATTTGTTTTAGGCGCTCTATTCTTTTGGGTTCATTGGCCATAAGCCAGGCATCTTTGCTGAGTTCGTTGTAAGCAAACTGAAAATACATTTTGCAGGTATCCTCCTTTTTCAGCAGGTGGAGTTCTGCCAGCTCTTCGTATACATAACCATCTGCATTTTCAGATTCAATCATTTCTTCCAGAAGCGCTAATTGGATTTTGATAGCCTCTTCTATTTTACCCATGGCCCGAAGCGTACGAGCTACACACCACTTAGCCAGAAAGGTTTCGGGAGCCTGGTTTTTACTCTCTCTCCACTGCAAGGCCCTTAAAAATATGCGCAGTGCCTGCTCATAGTTGTCCAAG
>CAYQRR010000238.1:1115-4693 GCA_964419635.1 uncultured Chitinophaga sp.
AGTCAAAATAGCTCCACCCCAGATTGTTGTATAGCGACCCGAGCCAGTTTTTGGTTCGTTCATCTTTAGAATCTTCCGCCACTTGTATAGCACGTTCATTGAGTTTCAGACTCTCTGCAGTCGGGCTTGCAATAGCCAGCATGTGGAGTGCATCTACCCGGTAAAAATCTTCCTCTAAAGTTTGTGCTATGTTTTCAGCTTTTTCAAATTGAGCGTACGCTTTCTGCTTGTCTCCGGCCGAATTATACGCTCTGCCGCGCTCCAGATGATAACGGACGTGAGCGGTAATGAGTTGAGCAGGTAATAGCTTTTCCACTTCGTTTAACCGATGATGGGCTTCGTCAAAGTTCCTGCGCAAACTGTGTGTTCGGGCTAGTTGCGTGAGCAATTGCAGGTGATAGTTTAGGTCTTTTTCCGGATCGGAGTTTAGGAGTAGCCCGATAAATTTTTCGGCTGTTTCTTCAGGTTTGGCGTAATTCCACCATTTATCAAATTCCTGCATGGGTATTGGTTTTGTTAAGCTTTGGAAAATACAGTGTCGGCATTTTTGGAGGTAATGGCGGCCACTTCTTCTATGCTTATTCGCAAGGTAGTGGCAATGGCATCCGCTACTAAAGCTACATTGGCCGGCTCGTTTCGTTTGCCTCGATGCGGCACCGGAGACAGGTAGGGGGCGTCTGTTTCCAACACCACGTTCTGAATCCCTACGGCTTTTACAACATCGCGGAGGTTGGTGTTTTTGTATGTGATCACTCCACCAATTCCCAGATAAAATCCCAGGTCAATGATTCGTTTCGCTTCTTCTTCTGTTCCACTGAAACAATGAAAAATACCTTTGGCGCTCCCTTTATAGTGGCTTACCTGCCCTATACAATCAGCGGTGGAACTGCGGCTATGTATGGCAATGGGAAGGTTTTTCTTGACCGAAAGAGCAATTTGAAAATCAAATGCTTCCTGCTGCTGTGGCTGGAAGGTAGTATCCCAATAATAATCAAGCCCAATTTCACCCACTGCCACTAAATTTTTTGAACTATCCAGATACTGCTCCACTACCGCTAATTCGCCTTTGTAATTTTCTTTTACGCTGCATGGATGTAATCCCATCATGGCGTAGAGGGTCACTTCTTTTCCGGCATCTTTTCCGAATTTATCAGCCAGCGCCAGAAGGCTTTTGTGCGATTCGTTATCAATGGCCGGTAAAAATATTTTCTGTACCCCCTGCCCTACAGCCCGCTGTATTACATCTGTGAGGTCCTGTTCAAATTCAGGAAGGTATAAGTGGCAATGAGTATCTGCAAATGTCATAGAGCGTCAAACGTAAATCCTTTGGCCGAAAAATGTTCCAAAATTCGTGGTAAAGCATATTCTACTTTCGGTTTTGCATTCAGGCTATCGTGCATCACCACGACTGAACCGCGCGTTGCATTTGTTAATACATTTTGTAGAACCTTTTCAGCGGTACAGCTCAAATCAAAATCGCAACTTAAAACATCCCACATCACAATTCGGTATTTGCTTTTTAAATTACGGTATTGTGCCGGTGTCAGTTTCCCATACGGAGGTCGGAAGAGCAATCGGCTCGTTTCGGGAGCCTGTTCGGCCAGCGTTTTATCGCATTGCGCAATGTTTTGGTAGTACAGTAGATTATCTGTCTTCCATCCGTTTACATGGTCGAAGGTATGGTTGCCGATAGCGTGGCCTTCCCGAAGTATGCGCTGAAAAAGCTCGGGATGTTTTTCGATGTTTTTACCTACACAGAAGAAAGTGGCCTTGGCATTGTATTTTGCCAAAGTATCCATAACAAATGGTGTGATGTCGGGTTGTGGGCCATCATCAAACGTAAGATACAGGGTGGGCGATTGTGTAGCAACATCCCAAATACATTCAGGATACAGTGATTTGGCAAACTGCGGTGTCTTGGTAAAAAGAAGTGCGTCCAGCATGGCCATGGTTTACAGAAACGAATCAATGGCCAGCACATAGCTTTCTAATCCGAAGCCGGCAATAATGCCTTTGCATACTCCACTGAGTAAAGATTTATGGCGAAATTCTTCGCGGCTGTATGGATTACTAATGTGGACTTCAATTACCGGTGTTTTTACGGCTGCCACGGCATCGCGCAGAGCCACACTGGTGTGCGTGTAACCTCCGGCATTCAGAATGATGCCATGAAAACTAAAACCTACTTCCTGAATTTTGTCAATTAACTCACCTTCAATATTCGATTGGAAATGCACCAGTTGAACTTCATCGCTATACACCTCTTTTATATCTTCAAAAAACTCCGAAAAACTGACATTCCCGTAAATGTCCGGTTCCCGGGTGCCAATCAGGTTAATGTTCGGCCCGTTGATAATGATGATTTTCTTATTACTCATAGAGGGTGATAATGTTTGTAAATCAGGTGTGCAATGTAGCAGGAGCCGCCTACAATTGCAAAGTGAATTGGAAAAGTTACATCAAAGGGTTTCAATCATATCTGCAATTGGAAAAATCGCAGAGTGCCAATACGGTGGAAGCTTATCTGCGCGATGTACTGAAGCTCGAGAACTATGCCTTATCGGTACAGCCACCGCTATCTCCGCAGCAGATTTCTCATTCAGATTTAGAGAAGTTTATTGCCACCATTCATGAACTGGGTTTAGATGCTGCCTCGCAGGCGCGTATCATAGCCGGTATCAAGGCTTTTTATAAGTATCTTCTAATGGAAGACGTGATGCAGACCAATCCTTCAGAATTGATTTCTGCTCCCAAAATTGCTCGTAAATTGCCCGATACCTTATCGGTGGAGGAAGTAAATGCGCTATTGAATTCCATTGATTTGAGCACGCCCGAAGGTACCAGAAACCGCGCCATGCTCGAAGTGTTGTATAGTTGTGGTTTGCGGGTAAGCGAACTGATTAACTTAAAAATATCGGACCTTTTCTTGGATGTAGACTTTATCAAAGTAATTGGGAAAGGCGATAAGGAACGGTTGGTCCCCATTGGTTCGCAGGCTGCCGGTAGCATTAAAACTTACAGAGATTTGGTGCGCGTGCATGTAGCTATCAAAAAAGGAGAGGAGGATATGCTCTTTCTAAACAGAAGAGGATCACGTTTGTCGAGGATGTATGTTTTTCTTGTTATCAAAGAATGTGCAGCAAAAATTGGTTTGCAGAAAATAATTTCACCGCATACCTTTCGGCATTCTTTTGCCACCCATCTTATAGAGGGTGGTGCCGATTTGCGAGCGGTGCAGGAAATGCTGGGCCATGCTTCCATCACTACGACTGAAATCTATACACATTTAGACAGAGATTTTCTTCGCAGTACGATTCAGCAGTTTCACCCTCGGTATAATTCACCCGGGCAAAAGTGATGCGGTCTGCTTTTTAATAAGTTTGCCTTTTATTTATTTGTGATTTAAAGTTTAGCCATGATTGATTTAGTGAGAGATTTTCCGGAACAGATTCGCAAAGCACTTGAAATAGGAAAGGCTGCTCAGTTCAACGCGACTTACCCAAGCGGCATCAAGAATATTGTGATCTGTGGACTAGGGGGCTCGGGTATCGGTGGCGACCTGTTAAAGGAGTTAATGA
>CAYQRR010000239.1:0-2207 GCA_964419635.1 uncultured Chitinophaga sp.
AACAATGGATTTACTTCCTCATTCGCTACCGGCTTGGTATCGAGCACATCCATACCTGCGGGGACAATTTTGGTGGTAGCATTAGGGCAAAATACTTGAATTGCATCGTCATCTTCACGGCTAATGCTCATTACGACATCCACACTCTGCATGGTATTATACTCAAATTTGCTAACACGTGCAGCCTGTAGTTTTAAATACCATTTCTTAAGCGGATTAAGTTCTTTATCGGAAATACGCTGCCACATTAGATGCTCTACATTATGCGCCCGGTATGAAACTCGGGCCGTTGAATATTGTCTTACAATATCTACATATAAAGCACAAGGAAGTCCGTCAACATGTACTACATCAAAATGTTCGGACTGCAATATCTTTTGAAGCGCTAAGGCGTAGCTGTCCGACTTAAACCGTTCAGTGATATACGACTCCTTTTTAAACAAATTAAGCAATGCCGGCAGCGGTTTTATTCGGTTATCAATAGCCACTATGTGCATGGAGGCATAGCGGAACATGGTATCCTTCACATTCTCCGGATTCACGTAATGGCGCCTGGTGTTCATGGTAAGCACCGTCACTTTACAGCCCGCTTCGGCATATCCCTTCACAAAATTATAGCTGCCAATGGCCCCTCCATCGTTTAATGGAAACGGAATCCGGTTCATCAATACCAGTATTTTCAATGGCGCTTGCATGGATAGACTAGAATATCTGTTGCAGAAATAAAATTTTTGTGCAGGTTAGCGGGCGAAAATATTATTCTGAACATGTATCTATCTAAAAAAGTGGTGGTGGTGCTTCCGGCCTACAATGCATCGCGCACACTGGAACAAACATTCCGTGAAATACCCCTGGACGTGGTGGATGAAGTCATTTTAGTAGACGATGCGAGTAAAGATAATACCGTGGAAGTGGCTCGCAAACTGGGTATCCACCATGTCATAAAGCATGAGCAGAATAAGGGCTATGGTGGCAATCAGAAATCTTGCTACCGCAAAGCATTAGAAATTGGTGCAGACATCGTCATTATGCTTCACCCCGATTATCAATACACCCCCAAATTACTCATGGCCATGATTTCCATTATTGGCAATGAAGTGTATCCCGTGGTTTTTGGTTCCAGAATTTTGGGGGGAGGTGCGTTAAAAGGCGGTATGCCTTATTACAAATACGTATTTAATCGAATGCTTACTTTAACTCAAAATATCTTTTTGGGTGAAAAACTGTCGGAATACCACACTGGCTATCGTGCCTTTAGCAAGGAAGTATTGCAGGCCATTAAGTATCAAAATAACTCGGACGACTTCGTTTTTGACAACCAAATGGTATCGCAGATTTTCTTTGCCGGATTCAGCATTGCGGAGGTTACTTGTCCTACTAAATATTTTGACGAAGCAAGTTCAATCAACTTTAGCCGAAGCGTTACTTATGGGTTGGGTTGCTTGCAGGTTTCTCTGCTACACCGGCTCTGCAAATGGGGGCTAACGAAAAGCAACCTGTATTAGTCTACTTCCAGAATTGCCACCACTTTTTTTCGGTCTCAGCATTTAACTGTTGCTGATACCAGGGCTCTGTGATTTTCACCGCGTTCAGTAAAATTTCTGCCAGTTCCTTTGGAGGCCCCTCGCTTTGATCTCCATAAATGACCCTATACAGATACTCCTCGCCTTTTGTGCCGTGGAAAATAATGCTCAACACACACTGGTTTCCGGGATGAACTGTCATCATTAATGCATCTAATTGCCCATCCTGCGAAACACCCCGCATCAATGGTGTTGTCGTGCCACCGATGGAGCCATTTCCTCTCCGATGAATAGTTCCATCTCTGGATAGCAGAATAAAAACAGTGGTCTTTTCAGCTACCTCCAACGTAATGAGTGCTTTATCAATTTGTGGTGTCAACTTCTTCTTATTTTTAGAGAGGTGTATCGAGATTTTTTAAAAACAATTGAATACGTTCCAAATCTTCGGGCGTATCTACCGACCATGCTTCGTGACTAGTCAGGACACATTTAATCCGATAGGCATGGTCGAGCCAGCGAAGCTGTTCCAGATTTTCGTTCAATTCGTTTGCTGAAGGCTTAAGCTTTACTAAGTCTGCCAAAATGTTCTCCCGGAATGCATATAACCCTACGTGATGAAAAACTTGAGGATGTTCTATGGTGAATGGATGTTGTAAATTCCGCGTAAAACGAAGTGCAAACATA
>CAYQRR010000239.1:2217-4666 GCA_964419635.1 uncultured Chitinophaga sp.
CTTGTATGTTTACTACTACCTTTGTCAAGGCACTGTTCATATGTTCTAATGCTTCGGCACATCGCTCGGTGCCGTTCGCACATTTCTCAGATGTCATGATAGCCTGCCCGCCAAAATCCACTACCGCATCATAGATTCTTTTATCATCTGTGGCTACAAATACTTCAGAAAGCAACCTAGCTTTCAACGATTGCTCATACACTCGCTGCACCATCGGCTTTCCACCAATATCCACTAAGGGCTTTCCGGGAAAGCGGGTAGATGCAAAACGAGCCGGTATAATTCCTATTGCCTTCAATTGTCCGTATTTTAATTACCAAACAAATGTGATTTGCTGCTGAATATCAGTATGCAGCGATAAAGCAACAGGACAAGTACGGGCTACATTCTCTAGTATCACTTTATCCTTGTCGGAAAAGTGGTTAGGAGCAAAACGGATTGTGACATGCACTTCGCCAATTCTGCGCGGTTCACTATACATTACTTTTTCAATTTCCAGCTCGGTCCCTACCAATTCTTTGTCGCGCCCTTGCAATTTCAATTTGATTCCTATCAGGCTTATCATACAGCTACCAAGAGCAGTTGCTACTAAATCTGTGGGTGAAAAAGCTTCGCCCTTGCCATGATTATCAGTAGGAGCATCGGTAATAACTTCGGAGCTGCTTTGGAGATGCACCATACGAGTTCGCAGTTCACCTTCGTATACAATTTTGGAGGTCACGGACATGTTTTTATTGTTTTAACTTTCAGGCATTTCTATGCAAAGAAATTTTCTTTGTGTGGTAAACCAAATTGGAAGTAATTCCGTTTTTAGTTTGTATTATTGAACGACCATGTGGCGCAAAACAGTTTTAAGCACACTACTCCTCTTTACCATTTTTTCCGCATCTGCTCAAAAAGCGATGAAGAAAAGTGCCGATGTGCGCGACTATTTGTATAAAAAAGAAATTTCGTTCGGTCTAAGGCTCCAATCAAACGGATTTTCACTCTATGGGGAGTATGGATGGATAAAAGACATCTATAAAACCAGGCTGCTACAAATTGAGTATAACTATTTTGTAAACTACCAGCAGAAGCGCACTAAATCGCTCGTTCAAAACGGGCGAGCTTTCAATTTTGGTGTTCAGAACAGGTTTCATGCCATCCGCGTTTCAGGAGGAATAAAAAGAACGATTGCAGATAAAGCGGCCCGGAACGGGGTGCGGCTGTCTTACTCCGCCTTTGGAGGTATATCACTCGGCTTAGTAAAACCCTACTATCTCATGCTCGTGCAACCGACCGATGGTGTGTTGGAAATTAAACCCGAGCGATATAGTGAGGGGAATGCGTCCCGCTTTTTATCGCTGGATTCAATTGTGCAAGCCGCCCCCATTCGATATGGCTTGGGGCAAATGGAGCCTGTCCCCGGAATTCATGGAAAATTCAGCCTTGATTTTGACTGGGGAAGCAGAGACCAAATGGTAAAAGCACTGGAAGCCGGCATTATGCTGGACTTATACTATAAACGTATACCGGTAATGGTCAATAAATCGAACCGTTTTTACCAGATAGGTTTGTATTTGGCTTTTCATTTGGGCAAACGCTGGTAAGCTACAGTTTACTTTTCCTACTAACAATGTAATCCGCAATTTCGTTGGAGAATTCCGTAGCACCTTCCTGATTTAAATGACCCGCATCGTACCAGTTAGCCGGTATTTCATAAAACTCCCGGTTCATCCTGAATATTTCAGCTGAGTAACAAGCATAGTTATTACCGAGCCAGAGCGAACCATTGCTATAACCATATTGTGGTAAGTAATGCAATACGAGCGTTACATTACTCGCTTTGCACATAGCAGCAATCTTGGCAACATATTCCATGGGGGCATAGTTGAGTGGATTTTCAGCGGTTGGTTGAGGTGATTTGCTTGCTGACTTCTGCGCTTCGTTTTTCAAGTCTTGCTCGTTTGCCAGGCCCTCAGAAGGGTTGTAGCCATAGTCAGCTACCAGTTGAATAATTTCCCTTGCCTCATTTTCATGTGTAAATTGTTCGCGGAGATATTGCAAACGCATCATTAGGGCTTTATACAAATCCGGAAAAAAGGAGCGATTAAAATAGATGGGAGCAGAAATTACATCTTGCCCACTCGCCAGCAAGGCAAATTGTTTGTGACCAACCTGTGCCTCGTTCTCGCGAATCTCTAAAAAGAGAACCTTGGGGTTATGATGGGCCAGCAAGTCTTTCACCAATACTAAATCCATATTGCGTCCAAAATCGCAATAGGCAAGATTTAAACACCTGTAACTTGTACCGGTTTTTTCTTTTAGCCGGGTCGCAATCAAACTATCGTTAACTCCGTTCATGGTATGCGATGTACCTATGAAAGCAATATCAATTGGAGCAGTGTCTTCAAAGAATTGCTGGAACAACCAGGTACTTCTACCCGGGCAGCCTCCTTTGTCTAAAAAG
>CAYQRR010000240.1:0-4646 GCA_964419635.1 uncultured Chitinophaga sp.
TTCATAACAGCAATATTAAACATTGAATAGCTAGGTGTAGTTTGTCTTGATTTAAAAAAAGGTGATGTTTGTGTGATGGGGTCCCCTGAAGTAATACCGATTAACCTAAGCGATAGTGAAGAAAATGCAATAACCGTTTTTAGATCACATCATACTACTCAGTTACCTGTGTTGGCTGTTCTCCCCGCATTGGGAGTAAAAGGAAGTTACTACAGAAACGTAGCACAGCATTTCGCAGCACAGCACTACCATGTGGTTACTATCGACCATCGCGGGCATGGCAAATCTTCCGTTCGGCCATCGCACAACACTGATTTTGGATACCGCGAACAAATAGAAATTGAATACACAGAGATTTTTAAAACCATCAAACATCTATTCCCCGACAGCAAAATTGTATTGGTAGGCCATAGCCTTGGGGGGCAGATGGGGAGCATGTTCATTAGCCGATATCCTCACTTAGCTGATGCCATAATTCTAAACGCCAGTTGCTCTACCTATTACCGCGGGTGGGGTTCCATTGCAGGCAAAGGCTTATATATTTTCGCCACTTTTTCGGCCCGTCTGGCAAAAGTGCTGGGCTATTATCCGGGTGATAAAATTGGCTTCGGAAATGTAGAGGCCGCTGGCATAATGCGCGATTGGAAAAACACAGCTATCACTGGTCGATTTACCGCACATGGGTCCACATTCAACTACGAAGAAGCTATGGCCAATAGTCAGCACCCCGTGCTGGGCATTACTTATGAGGGCGACCATTCTGCGCCCCCGCAGGCGCTTCAATATCTGACTTCAAAATTCAAGGCAGCACCGGTGGAACTTGTTCACTTGCAAGCCCCCAAACAAGCTGCTAAAAAGTATAATCATTATTCTTGGGCCAGAGAACCGCATTTATCTTTCAATACAATAGACCACTGGATAAAAAAACAACCAACATTAAATTATGCTTAAAACAATCAACAACATCATTGAGAAGAATATAAAACTGGTAGAGATGATTGGTGTAGTTATGCGCATCATCAGTTTTACCTTAGTGAGCTGGATGGGACCCGAGAGCCCAGTTCTATTTGTATGGACCTTCAATACAATTGATGCCATCCTGCTTACTTGGTGTGCACTTATCCGAAAAGACAGTGCTTATACCTTGCTGAATGGCTTTTGGATTTTGGTCGGGCTCGTGGGCATTTTTCGCGCCAGTGGCTATCTTCATTGATTTTGAAAGAATTCTATTTTCAACCCTATGAATAAAAAAACGGCACTTCTGTTTTTGCTCAGTGTGATGCTTTTAACTGCATCTGCGCAAAAAAACTCCGATAACAAGGACAAAACATTTAAAGAAAAAGTAGACCAGTTTGGCCAGGACTTAATTGCCCAACCTGATAAAGCGATAGATACCAATATCAACAAACTGATCAATGATAATTTGTCCATCGAGGTGCCCCCTCTTTGGCGGGAGAAAGGCACCTATACTATTGTACAATTCAATCTCCCTAAAACCGATCTGGAGCCATTGTATCAAACATTTCCGCTGCCCGACAAAAAAATCACACAGAGTTTGATTGTCAATATGGGCACAACCAAAAAAAGTGCGGCTGATAAAAAAGCGGAAATATTCGGCAACATCAAAAAGCACATGGCCGGATATTATAAAGACGGAGCCATCACAAAATCCGCACAGGAAATGGCCGAGATTTCCGCTTCCATGCACCTGTCTACCGAAGCATTTACAACCCATCAAGGCAAAAAAGGCGAGCTATTGGTCTTCAACGATATTGAGAGCAAACAATCTTCGCTAATCCTATTGCTTCTGCTACCCGATACCGAAAAAGGCAATATGCAGTTTGTGCAGTTCAATTACATTCGGTTTAACTATGAAACCAATTACCCTGAAGATATTCGTGAATGGAGAACTTTTCTCTATGAAGATGAACAACAGGCGTATGTAGACTTCACCAAAAAAATGCTTCAAACTTTTTACGTAAAATAATCCGCCCTATGACACGCGAAGAATACCTGAAACTTACATCGCTGCTGGCAGCCGGCAGCCTTTTACCCACCCACCTTCTGGCACAATTGCTGGCAGAAGACGAACTAAAACGAAGCGACTTTGGAAAGGATTTTGTGTGGGGCACCGCTACTGCCGCCTATCAAATTGAAGGTGGATGGAACGAGGACGGCAAAGGAGAAAGTATTTGGGACCATTTTACGCACTACAAAAAAGGGAAAATAAAAACCAGGGAAAACGGTGATGTGGCCTGCGATTTTTATCACCGCTATGAGAGTGACATTGAACTCATGCGTAATATGAATATCCCCGCATCAAGGTTTTCCATTGCCTGGTCCAGAGTGCTGCCGCAAGGAACCGGGACGGTGAATCAAAAGGGGATTGACTTTTATCACCGCGTCATCGATAAATGTCTGAAAGAAAATGTGGCCCCCTACATTACTTGCTATCACTGGGATTTGCCGCAGGCTTTGGAAGATAAAGGGGGCTGGGCCAACCGCGATTCCATTCAATGGTTTGAAGAGTTTGTAGACACCATTAGCAAGGCCTATGGCGATAAAGTGAAAAACAGGATGGAATTTAATGAAACCATGGCGTTTGTTCCGCTTGGTCACCTGATTGGAATGCATGCGCCGGGCCATGTAAACTTCGGAAAGTTTTACAAAGCCGTGCACAATGTAGTCATGTGCCATGGTGCCGGGGGAAGAATGATTCGAAAAAATGTTCCCGGGGCCAATATCGGAACGACCTTTTCATGCAGCCATATTGATGCAAAAAATGATAAACCGGCCAATGTAAAAGCGGCACGCAGAGCCGATGCATTTATCAACCGCCTGTTTCTGGACCCGATAATGGGCCTGGGGTATCCCAAAGCAGATTTACCGGCTTGCAAGCACATTGAAAAACACATGCTGCCGGGTGATTCCGAAAAAATGGCATTCGATTTTGATTTTATCGGATTGCAAAACTACTCGCGCATGGTAGTGTACAACCTTGGCTTAATTCCCATCATCCATTTTGCTAATGTGCCCGCCAAGAAACTGGGACACGACCTGACTGAAATGGGCTGGGAGGTATACCCCGAAGGAATTTATAAACTATTGAAAAAGTATGCCGGCTACAAAAACATGAAAAAAATTATTGTGACCGAAAATGGTGCTGCGTTCCCTGACGAAAACATAGGAGGCGAAATAAACGATACCAAGCGTCTCCAGTTTATCAAAGACTACCTACGGCAGGTGTTGAAAGCCAAACAGGAAGGAGTGCCCGTAGATGGCTATTTTATCTGGAGCTTTATGGACAACTTTGAATGGGCAGAGGGTTTCAGAACCCGTTTTGGCTTGGTGGGTGTAGATTTTGAAACGCAACAAAGAACCGTTAAAGCGAGTGGAAAATGGTTCAGTGAGTTCCTTAAACAATAAACACGGCAACCAAAATTACGGTCTGACCAGCGTCATATTGGAAAAGAACAGGAAGCATGTAAATTCGCATCACTAAAAACTAAAAATCCATGTCTCAAAAAATTCTCGCTTCTCAGATTATGACATCCAATGTGGTAGTAGCCAACCTCAACAACAAGTTTAGCCAGGTTATGGAATTCTTTACCACTTACAAAGTGCAGCACCTTCCCATCGCTTTTGACGACAAATTGTTGGGAATCCTGAGTGTAAACGACATGGCGTCTTACTTGGGCAACCGCATTAAAAATAACGAACCTACCGATGCCGCCTCGCTGGAAGCAGCTTTCGAAATTTCGGAAGTAATGACCCACCATCCTACTTCTGTGGGCGTGGAAGATACATTGGAAAGAATTCTGGAAATTTTGGCCGAAGGCAAATTTCAGGCTGTTCCGGTAGTAAAAGACGGGTTGGTGCACGGAATTATCACCAACAAAGATATCGTTCGTGTATACAAATGGCAGTTGGATAACATCTAGCCTTCATTATCACTCAGCTTTTAAAAACGGTCACCTGCACGGATGACCGTTTTTTATTTTCACTAAACAAAAAACCATCCCCATGGCCCATTCAAAATTCATTTCCTGCAACGGAATAAAAATGCATTATATGGAAGAGGGAAGTGGGGAATTGGTGATACTACTGCATGGCTTTCCGGAATTGTGGTATGGTTGGAAAAATCAGATACATGTATTGGCTGAAAAGTATCGGGTAGTAGCTCCGGATATGCGGGGTTATAATTTAAGCGATAAACCGAAAGCAATAACCGATTATCATATTGAAACGCTCGCCAAGGATATTGCTGCGCTCATTGCCGCTCTGGGCGTACAGCGTGCCATAGTAGTGGGGCACGACTGGGGTGCGGCCGTGGCCTGGGCGGTGGCGGCTTTTCATCCGGAGAAAGTAAGCAAACTCGCCATTCTCAATGTGCCACATCCCAAGGAAATGAGCCGAGCCTTTCTGGAGTTTAATTTTTCGCAATGGTTAAAGAGCTGGTATATCTTCTTTTTTCAACTGCCCTTTGTGCCTGAAAAAGTAGTGGGCACAGAACATTTTTTCAGGAATACTTTTCACAAAATGCTGATTAATAAAACAGCGATTAGCGATGAAGACATTCAAAAATATGTGGCGGCCTATAAACACCAGGGAACATCGGAGGCGGTAGTCGCCTACTATCGCTCGGC
>CAYQRR010000241.1:0-4638 GCA_964419635.1 uncultured Chitinophaga sp.
CCAATCCATTTGTTGGTTTCCATTTGCAGAATCCAATATGGAACTTGTAATACATCGCGGTATTCATCGTTTGGCAGGTTGTCGTAAGCACCTTTCATTACTTTAATCATAGTATCCAACCCCACAACATCCGTAGTTCTGAACGTTGCTGACTTAGGTTTGCCGATTAATGTTCCGGTGAGCGCATCTACTTCAGCAATGGTTAAATCCATTTCCTGCATCAACTTAATAACTGCAGCAATGCTAAACACACCTACGCGGTTGGCGATAAACGCAGGAGTATCTTTACACAACACGGTTTGCTTTCCGAGATACAAATCGCCATAACTCATCAAAAAGTCAATCACTTCAGGATGCGTTTCAGCCGTTGGGATAATTTCCAACAAACGCAGATAGCGCGGAGGATTGAAATAGTGTGTACCACAGAAGTGCGCTCGGAAATCATCGCTTCTACCTTCCGCCATCAGGTGAATCGGAATACCCGAAGTGTTTGAAGTAATTAAAGTGCCGGGCTTGCGATACTGTTCTACTTTTTCGAAAACAATTTTCTTGATATCAAGACGCTCTACCACCACTTCAATAATCCAATCGGCATTTTTGATGAGGCTTAAGTTGTCATCAAAATTGCCGGTAGTAATTCGGCTGGCAAATGCTTTATCGTAAACCGGGTTTGGATTGCTCTTTAAAGCAAAGGCCAAAGCATCGTTCACCAATTGGTTTCTCTTAGCAGGTTTCTTTGCATCGGCTTCGCTCAGGTTAGGCGTAACGATGTCAAGCAAATAAACTTTCAGCCCGATGTTGGCATAGTGCAATGCGATACGCGAACCCATTACACCCGAGCCAAGCACGGCAACGGTTTTAATTTTTCTGGCTTTTGCGGGTGTTACGTTCACCGCTTTTTTTTCTGTGGCTGTTGCGCTCATTTTTTATGGTATTAATAGTTAGTATGATTTGTTTTGCTTTTGTATCTCTAAAAACAGGGGAACGAAGCTATTGTTTATTATTAATTGACCAAACGGTCGGTTGGGAAAACTATTCATTCGGTTTATAAATGCGTTCCGCATGTTTATACGCCCACTCTTTGCTCAGGCTCTCTTCTTTCGTTTGCTGGTTTACGTAGAGTTGCATTTGATCTGTATAGTGTTTGGCTCCGGGCGTATTGCTGCTACCATAGCAAATTATACTGCGCAACTCCGGCAGGCTCCCGTCTTTTTTAAATTTTGAAAGCAGAATATAGCTTTCTCCGGCAGTAATTCTGCGTTTGCCTTTTTGGTAAGGATCGCCATACTTGGCATTCCACATATCCGGTGCACCGGAAGTTGGCAGATCTACATCGCCCCGCTGATGTCTTTGAAACTCGCCAAGTGCTACATTTAGCTTGCCAAAATCATTCAGCATTTCCGCTTTCGCTCTTTTTACACCTTCCACAAAATATTGAATCTTATACCCCGGAGAGTCAATGAATTTTCTTTCAATGTTATCGTTTATAGAGAAGTAAGTTCCGTAAATCCATTTGTAAACCAACGTGGCATTCGTATCTGATAGGTGACCACTGCGTTCCACAGCCCAGGCCTTCATCACCTGTATGGCATCTGTAATGTCTGGGTATTTCGACTCGTCTAAATGAAAAACCTCTTCTAAATCAAAGCTCTTGAAGGGTGCCACTACACTACGTGGGTAATGCGCATCATATTTTATGTCTAAAAAATCCTGCCAGGTTAACTTGCGTCCTTTCTTCGCTTCCATCATTTCATAGAACCGCATACTTCGGTTCGTTTCATTCATTGCAAATGATACATTCTTCTGACAGGCCAGTGGTTTCGGATTCTCCTCTTTAGCAGTCATCGTGTAAGAAGTATTGTTGACTTCAAACACATAGCCGCATTTTGGATTTATGACATGCGGCAACGAATCGTGTGGCAAAAACTTGGTCCAGCGCGTTTTCTCTGTATTACCCGGCACGGTGCTTTTCCAGTCATATCCATCGGCACGAATCGGCATAGCTCCATTACTTACGCAGTAAATAGTGTCAAAGCGGTCGGCATAGGTTACATATTGATTGATGATTCCCTGGATATCTAAAGCTTGCCGGAACTCGGTAAAGTTTTTCGCTTTATTCATCTTATACCATTCCTCCACACTCTTCAAAGTCATGTTGGAAGCCAGGCGGATGGCAAACACTCCTTTCTTGTTTTTGTAGGTAGCACCATAAAGGCTCCACCATTTTTTCTTTCCAATGGTAAGTATGAATTTCTTCTCTAATGGTTTCTTGGAGAGATTTACAGAAAGTTTGGCGCTGCTTGTTTCTAATTTGTATGATTTACCGTCAACCAGGTAATGATTTTTTTTCTTCGGGTCCATCTCCAATTGATACACGTCTATAGCATCAAAATAGTTGGTGGTATGTGCCCAACCGAGGTTTTCGTTGGTGCCGTGAAAAATGGAAACTGCGCCATGAAAGGTGGCTCCTAAAATGTTTAGCCCTTCGTCACTATGCAGATGAGCTTCATACCAGCTCATGGGGCCTTCGAGTGGTTGGTGTGCATTGCAATCGAGATATACATTGCCATCGGATGTAATGTTGGAGTTCATTGCCAGTGCATTGCTGCCGCGAGCCTCCTTGTTATAGTCAATCGTGGCCATAGTTTCGCCCACTACACTTTTAATTACACCATCCACCCCGGTCATTAAAGCCATACTCAACATGTATCCGGCAATAAAATCGGTGGGGCGTATCGGCATCAAGCTTTTAAATGGAATTTTATCGGGATGCTTTTTGAGCCAATCATTGCCTGCTGCGGCTCCCGCTTCCAGTAGTTTTTTGGTCTCTGGTGACAAGTCTTTTTCGTAGTTTTTTTCAATAAAATCAGGTACTCCTAAAAGTTGAACCGCATAATCGATTTTCGCTCCCTCAATACCCATCATGAGTCCCAGTTTACCTCTCGAAAGCAATAATCCCCACAGCACCGTTTTGTAGTCGTCCTCCAAAGCCGAATACACCAGTCCATAAGAACAATCGGCATCCGTTTTTCCAAAAATGTGTGGCACACCAAAACTATCGCGCACAATTTCCACCTGATAGTTCGGGTTAACCTGTGTGTGAGCTACCATCGTACAGGTAACTAGCAGCACAAGGGCAATTGCTTTTAACTTCATTTTTTTGTTTTTGACTTGAGAGAGATTTTAGAAACAGGTTTGGTTTTAACCGAAGCGGTATTGTCTATTCGGTTTAAAATTCTTTTGGTTGTGTTCTTCAGGTAATTGTGGTCGTTAAATACCCGGCTAAACATCAGGCTGCCTTCAATTTCTGCTACACTTCTCTCCGCCAGTTCGTTTGCGATTTTTTCTCCGTATTTGTCCAGGTAAATGGTTTTTACGGCATGGAAAAAGTCGAGAAAGAACCGTTGCACCAGGCTGTTGAATTCAGGCGCCATGAGTGATGTTTCCACACCCATGTTGCCTAGCAGGTTTCCTTTCTCTTCATCCAGAAAAACTTTTTCGGCTGCCAGGAAGAGGTTTTCCAGCCTTTTTTGAGGCGGAATACTTTTGTCGTAGGCATGGCTGAATACGTTCGTCTTAAAAAATTCGTGCACCATTTTAATCACCTTCCTCATTAAATCTTCCTTGCTGGGAAAGTAGTGATACAGCGAACCTTTTTGCAAGCCGCAGGCCTCGGCAATATCACTCATGGAAGTATTGAAATAGCTTTTTTTGCGAAACAATTTCAATGCTTCGATTATAATAGTCTGTTCATCTACCTTCTGCCTTGGCATGTGTGTGCTTGTTGGGATGGCGAAGCTAAGCGGAGTTTTTAATTTACCAAACGGTCGGTTGGGAAAAATATTGACACACTTTCCATTACATTTGCACACTATGGGCAAACTAATTTCAAAGTTCGTTTTTTGGATTTTTGGCTGGACCTTTAAGGACCATGTGGGCGGTGGATATAACCGCTGTGTAATGATTGCTTCACCACACACCAGTAACTGGGATTTAATATTTGCCAGAGCCGCTTTCTATTTAATGGATATACCGGTGCGCTACACCGTAAAAAAGGAATGGATGCGCTTTCCGTTCAATCTGATTTTTGGCCCATTGGGCGCTATTGCCATCGACCGCAGCCCCAAGAAAGCAGGAGAGGAGCGCAAGAGTATGACAGAGGCCATGATAGAGTTATTCAGTCATCAGCAGGATCTGGCCGTGATGGTAACTCCTGAAGGAACCCGCTCACTTCGCACGAAATGGAAAACCGGTTTTTATCATACTGCTGTTGGGGCAAAGGTGCCCATCGCCTTGGGTTATCTCGATTATAAGAATAAGGAAGCTGGTGTGGGCAAGCTGATTTACCCGAGTGGCGATATGCAAAAGGACATGAAGGAGATAATGGAGTTCTATAAGCCCATACAGGGCAAACACCCCGAAAAGTTCTCTGTGGATACAGATTACATCTGAGCGAAAAAAGCCAGCAACTTCTCATTCACCCACTCCGGGTTGTCGTGCTGCACAAAATGCCCGCTGGTGCTGTCGTAAAGTATTTCGCAGGTGTTGTTGCAGTAGTCTTTTGTGCGGTAAGTAAGTTCCTTCCCTAGGGCCAAATCGTGTTCTCCCCAGAGCATGAGCACGGGGGCTTTTATCTTC
>CAYQRR010000242.1:0-4636 GCA_964419635.1 uncultured Chitinophaga sp.
TACACAAAATAGCCGCAAGCCTCTTTAAAAAACAGCGAGGTATCATCCTTATACCGTTGGGGGAATTTCCCAATCCATTTAGGTTGGTTTATTAGGAACTTTCCTAAACCATTTTGGAAGGTTCCTTTTTGTTTTTGGGACATACATGAACCGTTTTACATGGTCTTTTAACTCCACTTTGTAGAAGAGGAAAACACAAAAACCACCCACTGCGCACAATCTCTGTTAGCAATAACGGTAGCTCAACGGCTCATTTACCATCGTTCATCGCTAATTAACAATAGTATACCAATCGGCTACGGCAGAGGCAGCTTAGTATTTTTTATTGCGGAAAATGCCAAAGAGCATCCGGATACCCAGCACATTGCTGAGCACAAAGCCAATGGCTCCGGGGATAGAGATATGTTCATAGAGCGGAGGAAAGTTGACCGCTATCAAAATAGCACTGGCCATTAAGATGCAGCCAATAATAAAGCCTCCGGCAATACGGTTGCTGGCCAGGTCTATTTTGTGGGTAATGTCATCGAGGCCCTCGTGAGCTATGGCCACCTTCAATTCACCTTTTTTCACCTTGCCTACAATGTCGCGCAGGTCGTTGGGCAGGCTTTCCAGCAGGGCAAAGGTGTCGCGGGCCGAGCCCACCAGCCTGCGCAGAATATTCAGCGGGCTAAACTCATCGGCCAGCGTTTTATTGATGTGTGGGGTTAGTTCTTGTATAATGTTCAACTGCGGATCAAGGCGGTGGCCCACCCCCTCAATGGTCACAAAGCATTTGGAAAGCAGAAAATAATCGGGCGGCATTTTGATGGTGTATTTGTTCACCAAATTCAATAGGCGGTCAAAGAGTTCGCTCATGCCTACTTTTTCCGGTGGCAGCGCGTGGTAATCCTGAATGAGGTCTTCTACTTCATATTCAAAGGCCTTTACGCCTTCAAACTGCTGGCTCACGGCTATGTTTTTCAAACCCCAAATCAGGCGCTTGGCATCTTTGGCCGTTACGCCATACACAATGTCGGCAAAGAACTCTACATCGCTTTTGAGCACCGTGCCCATCATTCCAAAATCGATAAAGCACACTTTGTTGCCGGGCATAGCAAAGAGATTGCCGGGGTGCGGATCGGCATGAAAAAAGCCATGTTCAAATATCTGCTGAAAGAGCGCATACATACCGTTAACGGCCAACTCGTGCGAACTCACACCAATGCGTGCCAGCCCTTCGGTGTCGTAGGGGTGTACACCATCTACATACTCCATGGTGAGCAACTTGCGCGTGGTCAGCTTGGGATAATATTTGGGCACAAACACAATGGGGCTTTTTTCAAAATTGGAGGCAAATCGTTGTAAATTGTAACCTTCGTGCGTGAGGTCCACCTCTTTATGGATGGCATTATCAAAAGCACGCACAATCCCCACAGGATCCAGGTTCACAAAATAGCCGCGTTCTTCCATCTGCCGGGCAAAGTATTTCATGATAGTCACATCCAGTTCAATCTTCTCCAGTATGTCGGGTCTGCGTACTTTGAGCACCACGGTGGTACCATCTTTTAAGCGGGCCTTGTGTACCTGCGCTATAGAGGCACTGGCAAAGGGCTCGTCTCCAAAATGTTCAAACACCTCTCCAATGGGTTTCCCTAGCTCCTGTTCAATAATTTCGCGGGCTTTGGCGGAAGCAAAAGGAGGCACCTTAGTTTGCAGTTTTTCAAACTCATCTACCAACTCCAGCGGAATAACATCGGGGCGGTTGCTGAGTATTTGCGCCAGTTTAATGTATGTGGTACCCAATTCTTCGGTGGCCATGCGGATTCGCTCCCACTTCGAATATTTATGAATATTCTCCACCATGCCGGAGGGCAAAAAAGCTTCCACCGCTCGCGCTTTAAAACTAAAGCCCGCATCTGATAGTAGGTCCTGAAAGCCATACTTTATCAATATACTAACGATTTCGCGGTAGCGTCTAAGTAGTTTAAAATCTAATCCAAAGGGCATGTGATGGTAGGAGGAAATTTAAGATGATGTGTCCAATGTTACAATATAAAGCGAATTTCAAAAACATACTTGGAGGCTAAATCATGCTGCGCCATGACATTCGTCACCCTTCCGGTCTACCTGCTTCTGCATCTTCGCCAACGATTACACACTGCATCATTAAAAACAAGCAACATGGATACTACCCTTCACCAACTCCATCATCAAGATTCCGACTGGCAGCGCGCCCTCGATTTTTATTCTGAAGAAATCAATCTGCTATTGCCCCGCCTGAAGGCAGCGCAGGTGCAGCACGCCATCCCCGATGTGGCATCGCAGTTCGAAGATTTTTCAAATCAACTACACGCGCTGCAGCGCAACATCAGCGAAATGAAACACAATATAGCCGTGCGCGATAAAGTTGTGGAAAACATGACCGAAGAGCGGTTGGGCAGTGACGATGCCATTACCACCCCCGAAGATGTGATACAGCGTGAAATGAATGAATTGGTGGAAGAAATTGCAAATACCCGCTTTTTCCTTAATCTGTTTTTGTCGCGGTTATAGTTTCCTGAGCCAATAGCTGAAAGGCCTTGGGCAAGGTGCTTACCAAATCGGAAGACAGTAACGAGATGTCGCCCATTTCGCGACAGGCCAGATCGCCAGCCAATCCATGCACATATACACCTACCACAGCAGCCTCCAGCGCGGTATAGCTTTGTGCCCGCAAAGCTACTATTACACCCGTGAGTGCATCTCCACTCCCACCCTTGGCCATACCGGGGTTTCCGGTACTGTTGAAATAAACTCGTCCGTCAGGTGTTGCTGTAGCCGTATGGGCTCCTTTAAGCACCACGATTACCTTGTACCGGGCAGCAAAGCCGCGCAACAATTGCAGGAGCATTACCTCACTATTCCATTCGCCCGCCAAGCGCTTAAACTCTCCCGGATGGGGCGTAAGAATCGTGCCTTCGGGCAGCGCATGCAGCAAGTGCCGGTGTTGGCTCAGCAGGTTCAGTGCATCGGCATCCAGCACCAGCGGTACCGGTGTATTATTTAACACAGCTTGCAGAAACTGCAATGCAGAATCTGACTGACCTATTCCGGGGCCCAGGGCAATAGCCGTGTAACTCATCGGCAGTACTACAGGTTGCAGCTCGTGCTCGCCAGCAACCAATACCATCGCCTCAGGATTGGTGGATTGAAGGATAGTGTAAGCGCATTGAGGAACACAGGCCGTTACCAGTCCTGCTCCGCTGCGTAGAGCAGCCCGCACCGCCAGCACTGCAGCTCCTGATTTTCCGTAGCTTCCGGCTGCTACCAGAGCATGCCCGTTGGTGCCTTTGTGGGCAAACTTACCGGCCGTGTGTAGGCGTCCCTTCAACCAATTGGAATCTACATATTCGTTAACCGAATCCAAGGTGGCACTACCCGCCACCGACAAACCAATATCCAACACCTTAAACCGAGGAACATACGCAGCAAACTCCGGCAATAGAAAAGCCAACTTTGGCGCGTGAAAAGTAAACACCGCGGTGGCTTTTACGGCTACCTCCGGCAATTCGGGCTGCAAGCCTCCATCGAGCCCGGAGGGCACATCCACCGAATAGACCTTGGCACCGGAGTTGTTGATACGTTTTATGATCCCTGCGGCAAAACCATGCACCTTTCCTTTTAATCCGCTGCCAAAAATAGCATCCACCACAACCTGTTTATGGTTCAACTCCGGCAGGTCTGCTTCGTGCAGCAGATGCTGAATCTCTACCAGACCTTTGAGCCGCTCCAGATTGAGATCAAAACATGGGCTACTCATTGCCGACATTTCCAGCACATAAACCTGAACGGCATAGTGGTGGTGGTGCAGTATGCGAGCAATGGCCAGCCCATCGCCACCGTTGTTGCCTTTGCCACAAAAGACTACCACCTCAGTACCGGGTTCTATGCATGCGAGCAGTGCCTCAGTAAAAACCTTGGCAGCTCGTTCCATTAAATCAATGGCGGTAATAGGCTCATGTGCTATGGTATAATTATCCAGCACTTGCATCTGCTGAGCCGACAGAATTTTCATAGAAATGGGGGGCTATCAATTAAGCAGGTTCTTCAACTTGGCTTCGTCTATCACGCAAATTTTCCCCTCCTTAATTTCAATTAATTTCTCGGTTTTAAAATCGCTGAGGGTGCGAATAAGGCTCTCCGTGGCTGTGCCTACTACTTGCGCCAAATCTTCTCGTGGTATCTCCAGCTTCGGTTTATCGCCCGGTAGTTTTTTGTATTTGTCATACACATGCAGCAATCCATTGGCTACACGCTTTCGGAGAGAGTTATAGGCCAAGTTTAGCAATGCTTCCTCGCGCTCCACCAGATTTTGGGAGAGCAGTTTGATAAACTTTTTGGCTACCTGCGCATCCGTGTTCAGTAGTGCATAAAAGTCTGACTTGGGAATCAGCATCAGTTCGCAATCTTCGAGCGCTTCGGCATTGTCGAGATAGCTCGTTTCTTCAAGCAAAGAAGTGTAACCGATAAAATCGCCCTCTTTATGCAGCGAGGTTATCAACTCTTTGCCATCCTCATTGGTACGAAAAATCTTGACTTTGCCTTTCACCACCAGATACAAAAAAGACGGACGATGACCGTGTATGTATATCATTTGCTTCTTCTTAAAAGGTTGCAC
>CAYQRR010000243.1:0-4636 GCA_964419635.1 uncultured Chitinophaga sp.
CAAGCCCAGCCAATATTGCGCATTGGTGTTTTCGGTGCTCAGGGCCAAAGATTGTGTAAGCACAGTGGCGGCTTTGTCAAACTGCTGCAAATTGAGGTAGCATAAGCCCAAATTCGCCAATACTACTTCGTTGGTAGGATACTTTTGTGCGTATCCTTCCAATAAGGTACTGGCACCGGCATAGTCACCTTTTTCCATCAGTTGTATACCCTCATAGTCGCGCTTGTCCGTTTTCTTAATAACACACGACAGCGGCACTCCATCCGCATACACCGTATAGATACTTTGCTCCGGAGGAAAAGCATTTTTCAAAAGCAGATTGCGATCAATGAATCGGCAATACATGATTTCATAATCTGCATTTTTCTCGCTTCGTTGTCTGTATTGCGAATATCCGCAGCCTACATACGATGTATCGAACCGGAAATATTGACCTACGGGTGCAATGGCATTGCTGTATACCGTAGATTTTCTGCCATCCGTACGTTTTAGGTTTTCATTCGCCTTCAGCCAATCCGCACATTGCTTCACGCTATTCATATAGTAATCCGTTTCATAATTGCCAAAGGCTCCTTGAATGCCTCCCACAAATTCATTAAAATACACATACTCGTTGGGGTGATTGACCAACATGAACCTCGCGGGCAGCGCCAACAACACCAACATAATACCCAGCACACCATATTTAAGCGCTTTGGGAGCAGCATTTAAGGCGAAGTTAAAGGCAATAGCAGATAGAATGACAATACTCGGATACACAAAGAAAAAGTGGCGCATAGTGTCGTATAGCACACTCTTTTTATATACGACATAGGCCAGTGGGAATACAATCGTGAAAAACAAAAATCCTAGCATCAGTAGTTTGCCGTTTTTCCTGAAATGTTCTATTAAAAACAGTGAGCCTATCAATCCGAGCAACCCGAAAAGCGGTGTGGAAATCATCAGCCATTTGGGGATGTAATACCAAGGCACTTCGGTACTCATGATATGATTTCCTTCAAACAGAATTTTGATGGTTGCCGGGAATTTTTGAGCCACATTCAAGGCTTCCAACGGATGTGAAAAGGGGGCCACCAAACCATAGGGCCAAAAAATAAGTGACGAGAAGTAACCCAGCCCGGCAGCTAATATCACCAACTTTAAACTGGGCCAAACCTGCTCTTTGAATTTTGAAAAATCCAGCAATCCTCCGAATCCGTATATACCGAGCATTCCTAATCCATAAAACATAAACGTGTAGGGTATCAACAACAATCCACCAATACGTATACCCATTGCCATGCCGATACTTAATCCCAGTCCGATAGCCACTTTCATACTTGGCTTCGGGAGCTGTTTCAAGAACTTGAGAATAAATACATAGGCAAACATGTAGCCTGCAGCCATGGTAATGTCCTTCGGATTGTTCATGCTTTCGCCAAAAAATCGGGGAGAGGCGGCCATAAAGATCAGCGCAATAATACCGGCTTGCCATCCCACAATTTCCACGGTTACCAGGGCAGCACATAGCATAGCAAAGTACCCGAAAATGGAGTTGATGAAATGGCGAATGTTCCATTCATCTACAGTCGGAAGGGTGCGCGAAACCAACGCAGAACTTCCATCAAACAAACCACCATAAAATACCATGAGCGAGTCTGGGCCATTAGTCGTTGCGGCTGTAGTGTCTTTGCCAAACGTTTTGTAAAAATCCACAATATGGTGACCATACATGCGGTGAAAATTTTCGTCACCGGATATACCATAATCCTTGCTTACGCTTACCATCAGCACAAAGAGTGCAGCCGCCAGTCCTATGAATATCTTTTTGGCCACCGACTCATTCACTAAAGGGGTCTGTGGCAGTTCTTTGGATGCGTCTTTGCCTTTTTCAGCAGCGATGTGGGGTTTAGAATTCGTTTTTGCCATGAGTAGAATTTTCGGCAGCAAAATAGAAAATTGGGCCATTCAAAATCCGGATTGTTCCGTTTCGTAAAGCTGCCCGATGAATCTGGTTAGCCCACACAGTAACCCAGCTTTCAATTCTATCTTCGTGTCATATGAATAGAACGATTACCTGCTTATTTTTTTTGACCATAGCATCTTGGTTGCATGCGGAGGACCTCCGGCACGATACCCTGAATATTAAAACTATACACCTACAACTGGACTTCACTTCATTCTCGAGCAAATTGATGCGCGGGCATGCCACCTTGGGACTGGAGTCAAAGCTAAATGGAGTACAGGATATACGTCTTGATTTACTAAAACTGCAAGTGGACTCTATACTACTCAATGGAGTGCTCCACCCTTTTTCTTACAATGATTCGGTAGTCCATATCGGCTTTCCGGTGGCCCTAAATGCCGGTGACTCTCTATCGGTGGATGTTTTTTATAAAGGCACACCTTATCAGGCACCGGGCGATTTTGGCGGTTTTTATTGGACCAATCTGTATGCCTTTAATATTGGAGTTAGCTTTTTGGCTATTCCACATGCTTATGGCCGCGTATGGTTTCCTTGCTTCGATAATTTTGTGCAGCGAAGTCGATACAGTTTTGAAATAACCACTAACAGCAACCAGAAAGCGTTTTGCAACGGCCTGCTTACGAACGAGGTCGATAATGGGAATGGTTCTCATACCTGGGAATGGAAACTGCACCAATCCATTCCATCGTATCTGGCTTCTGTAACAGTGTCCGACTATGAATCGTTAAGCGATACCGTACACGGCATTAACGGAGTGTTGCCGGTCCTGCTGGCAGCACGTGCTGCGGATACTACCGCACTTAAAAATTCTTTTATCCACTTGAAAAAGGCATTTCACATCTACGAAGATTTATTGGGCGCGTATGAGTTTGACAGAGTGGGCTATTGTGTAGTGCCTTTTAGTGCCGGTGCTATGGAGCATGCCACAAACATCTCCTACATGCAGGGACTGGTAAACGGCAATACTGCCTACGAAACGACCATGGCTCACGAGTTAAGCCATCATTGGTTTGGCGATTTGGCCACTTGCGATAAGGCAGAAGAGATGTGGCTAAATGAGGGTTGGGCCGTATATGCCGAACACTTATTTCTCGAAAAAATGTATGGCGACAGTGCCTATAGGAAAGCAGTGCGCGATAACCACGAGGACGTGCTTCGTCTGGCGCACATCATAGATTCCGGCTATCATGCATTGTATAATGTGCCCTTGCAGTTTACCTATGGCCGAACCGTGTATAACAAAGGAGCCGATGTAGCGCATAGTTTGCGTGCTTATGCCGATAGTGCTGTCTTTTTTGCCTGCTTGCGGGCTTACTTACAGCAGTATGCTTTCAAAGATGTAAACAGCGAAAAGTTTCGCGATTACATGGCACAGTGTGCCGGCACAGGTTACGTTCATGCTTTCAATGATATGGCGTTTCAGCCGGGCTTCGCTCATTTCAGCATAGAACGCCTGGAGGATGTTGTGGTAAACTGGACGCCCGATATAGAAGTAGCGCATAGGTTCATTATCCGGCAACGACTACAACATGCGGATGACTACTACACACAGGTTCCCTTGACGGTTTCTTACTTCTACAGCAATGGTACCAGGTTGGACGAAACAGTTTTGGTATCCGGTCCTTGCACAGAACATCAATCACCCGTAGATCAGTTTACGACATTAAGCTACATCGCAATTGACTTTGATGAAAAAATACAAGACGCCATTACCGATGAATGGCGGAAAATTTCAACTACGGGCAACTACAGTTTGGGCACCGCGAAAATGACGGTGACCGTCAATCAAATACCAGCCGATACCGTGCTGCTCCGTGTAGAGCATAACTGGGTACCGGCCGAGCGGATGCCGGTGGGTATACCCGGATTGTTTTTGCATGATTACCGTTATTGGACCGTGGATGGTATCCGGCTCGATTTGCTGAATGCTAATGCCAGACTGGATTATAACGGCAGCACTTCTATTGCGAACGGGTATCTGGATAACACATTCTTTAGCAATAGCGAAGATAGTTTGGTGCTGTTGTACCGCCCAAATCCCGAGAGCGAATGGATGATAGCGGATTCATTTTTGGTAAACAAACAGGGAAGTGCAAATAATAAGATTGGATTTGTAACAGTCTATGGGCTTCAAAAAGGGGAGTATTGTTTCGGCATTTGGGATTTTGACCGGTTGGATACGCTACAGATAGAAACACCCTGTGAGTTTACGGCACTTGCGGCTCTTTCCGGCCCGATTCCCGGTTTTTCGCTCTACCCAAATCCATCCAACGACCATGTAATGCTGACTTTTGAGAAAGGTATATTCACTAAGGTAGAAGTGTTAGATATTCTTGGTAGAAAAGTAATACATACTCTTATTGCCGACACCGCAGCATCGGTAGAAGTTGAACTGTCGGGGGTGCAAAGTGGGTCTTATCTGGTAATGCTTACTACGCATACCGGACTTTCCAGCATAAAAAAGTTGATTCGTATGTGACCGATTCTACTACCGCGGCAAAGAAGTGGCTGAGCAGGGTTCTGCAATCGTATCTGCCGGATAGTTGATATTATGTTTTAAGATGGCCTGACCAATGGCGGTATTGAATCCGGGGCTGCCGAATGTCTGCGGACAAAAAACCTCGTTATCATTTTTAATCAATTGAAAATATAGTTTTCCGCCTTGTCCTG
>CAYQRR010000244.1:0-3069 GCA_964419635.1 uncultured Chitinophaga sp.
TAGTTTTGATTTGACCTACACCGTAAATGGTGGAGCTCAAGTTTCACAAAGCTTCCAGGGATTAAATATCGGAGCGTTCGAAACGTATGCTTTTCAATTTACACAGCCGGTACAAATGCAAACACCGCAGTTGTATGCATTAAATGTAACTGCTATTGGACCTAATGGCAACACGGATGCCGACCCGTCTAACAACGCGAAAGCCGGAGAAATTAACGCACTCTCTGCTATTGCCGATAAAAATGTATTGTTCGAAGAGTTTACTACCACTCCTTGTGGTTACTGCCCGGATGGTCACTTGGTTTCAAAAGACATGGAAGACCAATACAATTATTTTATTCCTGTGAATTTGCACGCTGGTTTTGGAACCGATGGTATGACCAATGCCGATGCCACTGCTATTGCTAACGCATTTGCAGATGGTGCCCCTACTGCCTGCATAGACAGAATCCTTTATGACGGACAAGAGCGAGTAGCTATCAGCCGCAATATTTGGGAAGACAAAGTAGTGGAAAGACATACTCAGTTGTCACCGGCTACTATTGCCGCTACCAGTAGCTATAACAGCAACACCCGTGAAGTAACGGTGAACTTAACTGCGAAATTTTTTGGTGCTATTACCGGAAACTTCAGAGTGAATGCATACCTGGTGGAAGATAGCGTAACCGGCACCGGTTCAGGCTATAACCAGACCAATTATTACAACACCACTGCCGGTCACCCGATGAACGGATTGGGAAATCCAATCGTGGGTTATGTGCATCGCCATGTGGTGCGCAAAGCACTGGGCGGTTCATGGGGTTCCACTGGTGTAATTCCGGCTACTACCGCAGACCAAACTGAATACACCAAAACACTTACTTACACTATTCCGGCCGGTAACAATGCCGACCGTTGCAAAATTGTAGCGTTCGTTCACGAATACAACGCTTCTCCTTCCACCGGTAAAAATGAAGTATTGAATGCCGTGGCTTTACCATTGGATGGTTCTGCTTCACAAAATGCAACACCGGCTGTATATAGCACCATTGCTGAAAACAGTTCTGTTAACAAGTTTGTGTTGTATCCAAATCCGGTAAGCAATCTGCTGAATATTGATTTGAATGTCAACAGCGACACCAAGTTGAGTTTTGATGTAACCAACATTTTGGGTCAGCAGGTATATAGCCTTCAACCAGCCAATTTCGAGAATGGAAATACAAAATTGCAGATTAGCACAGCTAATTTTGACAATGGAGTTTACTTCATTTCTGTAAAAGAAAACGGTAGCGTTTTGAGCACTTCAAAATTTGTAGTAAGCAAATAAGTTTAGTTCCACTACTTATAATAGAAATGCCACCTAATGGGTGGCATTTCTATTTATGCTTGAAAAATTATCTTGCACTTTCCTAAACAAATCACACATGAAAAGATGGCTACTCCTCCTTTTTGTCTGCGTCACTGCGCAGCTGTTTGCACAAACTTTCAATAGTCCAGAGAGCGTAGAATACGATGCTGCGCGCGATAGATACATTGTATCCAATACGCAGGGCAACAATCTGCTTGCTGTGGTGCCGGGTAATGCGCCCACTGTTTTTAAATCAGGGGTAACTTCCCCTTATGGAATGGTCATCGTAGGCGACACCGTATTTGTTTGTGCACAAAGCGGATATATAAAAGCTTACGATTTAACCAATGGCAATATGCTCAGCAACATCAATCTGGGAGGTACTTTCCTAAACGGTATCTGCACCGATTTTGCCGGTAATCTTTATGCGACTGATTTTTCGGCCAAGAAAATTTATCGCTATGATATTGCTACACAACAGTTCAATGTTTTTGTAAATAATATGGCTAAAACACCCAATGGTATTGTATATGATCCGTTTCACAATCGATTGGTAGTGGCTACCTGGGGTAGTAATGCTGCTGTGTTGGGCATTAACATGTCAGACTCTTCGGTTACCACTTTGGTGGGCACTTCACTCACCAATATTGATGGTGTTTCGATAGATGAGGATGGTAATTTCTATCTGGCGGAATGGGGAACGGACGATATCTATTTTTTGGATTCCGCTTTCTCCACTGCACCTATTGCCGTAGTGAATGGAAGTGCCACCAACCCGGCCGATATCCATTACAACATATTGCGCGATACGCTGGCAGTGCCCAATACTTCTACCAACACCATAACATTCCATCCTTTCCCCCGCCCGCAATTGCAGGATGATACCTTATCGCTGTGTACGGATTCCTCTAAAGTTATCTGCGTGCTCAATAATGATGTGTTATCCTCCGGAACCATGGCTATCCAGAGTTTTACCTTTGCGCAGTTGGGCAACGCGGTTCAAAGCAATGAGTGTATTGAATACACCGCACAGCAAGCAGGGCAGGATACTATTTATTGTAAAGTGTGCACCAATGCATTGCCTTCTTTTTGCAAAACCAGCTCTTTGGTAATTACCAGTGCTTTTTGCGGAGATACCACCACGCCATCCTCCATAGAAAAGCCAGAAGATGTTTTTTCGGGTACAACATTACTGCAGAGCAGCAACGAGTTGGTTATCCATCTGGACAATAGCAGCGTTGCTGCGGTTACCGGTTCATTGATGGATGTTTCGGGGCGGGTAGTCAGTGTGGCTGCAAACATTGATACAGAACTTCATTTATCCATCAATGGTTTGCTGCCCGGTATTTATTTTGCTGAACTCTGTGCAGCACAAGCACGAATTACCTATAAGGTTTTTATTCGGTAGAAGCGCTTATTTACCTCTTCCGTACAGCACCGTTTGCACCGTGTAAATCATGATTTTGAAATCCATGAGTATGCTCATGTTTTCGATATAGATGATATCGTATTTCAAACGCTTAATCATTTCTTCTACCGATGAGGCATAACCATACTTGACCATGCCCAGCGAAGTGATACCCGGCTGCACCCTAAACACATGCCGGTAATAAGGGGCCTCTGCGGTTATTTTATCCGCAAAGTATTTTCGTTCTGCACGGGGACCCACTATACTCATTTCACCCTTGATTACATTCCAAAACTGTGGAAGCTCATCAACGCGGTACTTTCTGATAATTTTT
>CAYQRR010000244.1:3079-4614 GCA_964419635.1 uncultured Chitinophaga sp.
AAGTTGTGGTCCATGTTGCTCAGCATTGGCATACATAGAGCGAAACTTATAAATCATAAAGGGTTTGCCGTATTGCCCGAGACGTTCCTGACTGTAAAAAATGTCGCCTTTGTCGGTCCACCAGATTTTGAATGCTACATATAGAGTTACCGGCAGGGTAAGCACGATGGCTGCGGCTGAGGCAACAATATCAAACCAACGCTTAGTAATTCGCTGCCATTCGCTCAGCATCACAGCCGGAATTTCAATAAAGCCTTCGCCCACCACATGATTCATTTTCACTGTGCCGGAAAGGATGTCAAACATATCAGGGATAATACGGATGGTTACATTTTTATCGGCCAGCCGGGTAATAATATCGTTTAGCTGAGGATGCTCTGAACTTTCAATAGCGATAATCACCTCCTCTATGGCTTCGTTTTGCCGTAAAATATCCTCCAGCTGAGCCAGAGTTCCCAGCATCTTTAACTCGGATGAAAGTTGATTGGTTTGTTGCCCGTTGAGTTCTATGTAGCCTATAAAGCGGAAACCGAAATCATGCTGCTTTTTGGTTAGCTCCAGGTAGAGTTCATTGGCTTTTGTACTATTCCCAATTAATAGCGTTCCAAAAGAGACTGCTCCTGTTCGGATATTGTTTTTAACTGCGTTCAATACCAAGATTCGAAATGAGGTTGTAAACAAAAACTGCAAGGCAAACAACACAAAGAACGTGAGATAGTAATCGCTGTATTTTCTTACCCAATCATCCAAGAGCAGCAGAAAGAAAATAACGATGGAGCCCAGAAAAGAAATGAGCAAGGTTTTTACGGTTTCTTGCAGGCGCGATTTTTTATAGAGGTCGGTGTAACTGCCCGTGAAATAAAAAAAGAGCAGCCAGAGTTCGGGCACAATTAATATGGCTACCCAGAAATTATTGTTGTTGAGTGGCAGCGAAATCGAAAATGGCAATTGCTCAAATACAATTTTGCGGAATAGGAACAGGCCATACCACGATAAGATGGCAGCGATATAGTCGCTTAACAGGTAGAGCCAAATAGCATTCTTTCGTGGTGCTGTCATGTTCTTACGGCAACGCGGTCTGCGAATCAGGGGTTAAAGTAAAGCAGTTTAACATTGTCTATCCACACACTGCCACCGGTGCTGGTGGTGGGGCGCAGTGCTTCAAAATAGAGATTGTAAGTAGGTGCAGGGTTGGTGCCAATGGCGGTGCTCAGTTTAATGTAAATATGGTTCCAGTCGCTCTTCGGATTAATAAACAGAATAGGATTGCGTATCACAGTGCTACCGTTGGCGTAGTATCCGGCAAAAAAAGGCACCTCTGCTCTGTAGTCAAACTCTAACCAAATTTCTTGCCCTGCCGGAAGTGCATAGCTGCTAATCTGCGCGGCAATCTTGTTACTATCTACGCTGTTGACCGAAATTTTTCCGCACCATAACCCGTATTTCACATCTCCATCACTCACCGGGGTGATGCCATTAAATCCGTTGGTGCTCTCGAATGTTTCGGTTGCAAATCGGAATTGCGTGGCGGCTCT
>CAYQRR010000245.1:0-4614 GCA_964419635.1 uncultured Chitinophaga sp.
TCCAGATTTTAACTTTTGGAATCAGGACTCTGTGCCAGTGAATGCCCGGTTGGTGGATGGTAAAATATGGGTGGTAGACTTTTTCTTTACAGCCTGCCCCAGCATTTGTCCGAAGATGAAAAAAGAAATGCTTCGCATATATGAAAAGTATGAGGCTGATTCAAATTTGGTTATTCTTTCTTTCTCCATTGACCCCAAGCGCGATTCTGTAGCTCGTTTACATGCTTATGCTGCAAAATTAGGGATTAACAACTCCTCAAAATGGCATTTGCTTACCGGAGACAAAGATTCTATTTACAGCATAGCTGAAAAATTTTTGGTAAGTGCTGAAGAAGACCCCGATGCCCCGGGTGGTCATGTCCATAGTGGCAACTTTATTCTGGTAGACAAGCAGCGCAGACTTCGTGGGTATTACGATGGGGTAAAAACTGAGAGCGTTGACCAACTTTTGCTGGATATTGATGTTCTGAAAAAGGAGGAAAACTAATAGATGAAGGCAACCGTAATTACCATTGGTGACGAGATTTTAATTGGTCAAATTGTGGATACCAATAGCGCCTGGATAGGGCAGCAGTTTAATGCCATTGGTGTAAAACTTTATGAAATCATTAGCTGTGGCGATGATGCAGGACAGATTATCAGTGCTCTGGATCGGGCTAAATCCACTGCTGATATTGTTATTATGACCGGAGGACTGGGGCCAACGAAAGACGACATCACTAAGAAAACACTCGTTGACTATTTCAGCACCGAACTAGTGTTAAATGAAGACGTATGGGCAAAGATGAAGTCTATTTTTGAAAAGCGTGGGTTGCAGGTGCTGGAAATGAATCGCTCGCAAGCCATGATACCCAAAGATAGCACCATGCTGCCGAATGAACGTGGCACTGCTCAGGGAATGTGGTTTGAAAAAGATGGCAGGGTATTTATTAGCCTACCTGGTGTGCCTCACGAAATGAAGCACTTGATTCAGCATCAGGTGTTGCCACGGTTAATAGAACGATTTTCATTTCCGCAAATAGCACATGCCACCATCATGACTTCCGGTGCCGGTGAAAGTGTAGTGGCTCATAAACTGTCAGATTTTGAAGCGCAGTTACCTTCGCATATCAAGCTGGCATATTTGCCCAATCTGGGTGTTGTAAAATTGCGATTGAGTGGCTATGGAAGTGGTACCGATGTAGAGCAGGAATTGCAGCAGCAAAGACAGAAAATGATACATGCGCTGGGGTCGTTAGTATATGCAGAAGGGGAGATGCTCTTAGAAGAACACATTGGTCAATATTTGGCAGGTAAAAAGCAAACTGTGAGCTGTGCCGAGAGTTGCACTGGTGGATATTTGTCGCACTTATTTACTTCCGTACCCGGAAGTTCAGCCTATTTTGAAGGTAGCGTTATTTCTTATTCGTATACGGTAAAGGAAAATGCTTTGGGCGTGCGAAAAGAAACTCTGGATAAGCATGGTGCTGTGAGCGAAGAGTGTGTTACTGAAATGCTGCAAGGTCTGTTATTGAACATGAAAACCACTTATGGTATCGCTGTCAGTGGAATTGCCGGACCGGGTGGAGCCACAGCCGACAAACCGGTGGGTACGGTATGGATTGCTGTAGGTAATGCGGAACATTGTATAGCAAAGCGATTTCAGTTTTTTACTTCCCGAGCCGAAAACATAAAAGTGTTTTCGAATGCAGCACTAAACATGCTTCGCCTTTTTATGTTGAACAATTAGGTTTGAATCACCCCCACATTGAATTTCTGTGTGATGGGCGCATGGTTTGCAGCTTCAATCCCCATAGATAAGGCTGTTCTGGTAAATGCTGGATCTATAATGCCATCGGTCCACAGACGTGCAGCGGCATATTTTGGGTCTAATGTTTTAGAATACTTATTGGTGATTTCCGAAAGCAGTTTTTGTTCCTTTTCAGGGTCTATTACTTCTCCTTTTGCTTTAAGGGCGCTCACCTGAATCTGTAAAAGTGTTTTTGCGGCCTGTGCACCACCCATCACCGCAATACGCGAAGTTGGGTAGGCAAAAATTAATCGCGGGCCGTAAGCTTTTCCACACATAGCGTAGTTTCCGGCTCCATAGCTATTTCCTACCACAATGGTGAACTTTGGCACTACTGAATTGGAAACAGCATTCACCATTTTAGCTCCATCTTTAATAATGCCTGCATGCTCGCTCCGGCTACCGACCATAAAACCCGTCACATCCTGAAAAAATACCAAAGGGATTTTTTTCTGATTACAGTTCATGATAAACCGGGCAGCTTTGTCGGCACTGTCGTTGTAGATAACACCGCCCATTTGAATCTCCCCTTTCTTACTTTTCATCACCTTCCGTTGATTGGCCACGATGCCCACCGCCCAGCCATCAATGCGGGCATAGCCGCATATAATGCTCTTGCCATACTCTTCTTTGTATTCCTCAATTTCGGAATTGTCAACAATTCTCTTCAACAGATCGAGCATGTCATACTGCTTGGTTATGTCTTCCGGTATAATGCCATAAACACTTTCGGCACTTACTTGCGGTGCTACGCTGGCTTCTCTGGAGAAGCCGGCACTCTCTGGCTTACCAAATTTATCGACCAAATTACGTATCGTCTTAATACACTCTTCATCATTTTTCATTTTGTAATCGGTAACTCCCGAAATTTCACAATGAGTAGTAGCGCCACCGAGTGTTTCGTTGTCTACATTTTCGCCTACTGCTGATTTTACCAGATAGCTTCCGGCTAAGAATACCGACCCTGTTCCTTCTACAATTAATGCTTCATCCGATAAAATGGGAAGATAAGCCCCACCGGCAACGCAACTGCCCATAATTGCAGCAATCTGCGGAATCCCCATGGAACTCATAATTGAGTTATTGTAAAATATGCGGCCAAAATTTTCTTTATCCGGAAATACTTCGTCTTGAAGTGGCAAAAAAGCCCCCGCACTATCTACCAGATAAATAATAGGCAACCTGTTTTCGATTGATATTTCCTGCGCACGCAAATTCTTTTTGGCTGTAATGGGAAACCAAGCTCCGGCTTTTACGGTGGCATCGTTTGCCAAAACAATACACATTCTTCCTTTCACATAACCAATGACTGCTACCACGCCACCTGATGGGCACCCTCCTTCGGGCTCATACATGCCGTAGCCGGCTAGCTCACCTATTTCCAATACAGGTTTGTTTTTGTCGAGAAGCATTTCTATGCGCTCGCGGGCAGTTAACTTGCCTCTTTCTTTGTGCTTTTCAATTGCTTTTTTGCCACCACCCAGCTTCACTTGGTCGCTGATTTTGCGCAGGTCGCTTAGCATCAGTTTCATTGCATCTTCATTCTTGTTGAAATCTAAGTTCTGTTTGGTTGTGTCAGCCATTTGTTTTTTTTGAGCGGGCGTGAAAATAGAAGAATATACAGGGAATTATGCAGTGGCCTTCCTTAATAAATGTGTTGGTTTAAAATGGGATTAACACTCCGGCAGGTTGATTGAGATTTTTGTAGCTAATCCCCCGTCTGCTGTTTCTTTGTATTTGCTGTTCATATCGAGAGCCGTTTCCCACATGGTTTTGATCACATGGTCCAGTGATACCTTCATCAGGTCAGCATCGCTTTGGAGTGCAAGTTGCGAGGCTGTTATCGCTTTAATGGCACCCATGGTGTTGCGTTCTATACATGGAATCTGCACCAGACCGCCAATAGGGTCGCAGGTCATACCCAAATGATGTTCCATTGCTATTTCAGCTGCCTGCATTACTTGTGCCGGGGTGCCACCCAGACACTCGGTTAAAGCCCCGGCTGCCATGGCACTGCTTACGCCTATCTCGGCCTGACAGCCACCCATAGCTGCAGAAATTGTGGAGCCTTTTTTAAAAAGGCTTCCTATTTCGGATGCAGTGAGCAAAAACTGAATGATTTTTGCATCCTCTTTGCCACCGCAAAAAACATGATAATATAAAAGCACTGCCGGAATAACACCAGCAGCACCATTGGTAGGAGCTGTAACCACCCTTCCGAACGAGGCGTTTTCTTCATTTACGGCTAAGGCAAAACAGCTGATCCAGTTCATGATTTCGGTAAATGAAGAACCGCTGTCCTCCACTTGCTTCATCCAGTCTTCGATAGAGGATACCGGTTTGTTCTTCAGCAATATGCGATTCATCTTGGCTGCCCTGCGCGTTACGTTTAATCCGCCCGGCAAAGTGCCATCTGTGTAGCAACCCTGGTAGATGCACTCGCGCATAATGCCCCATATTTTAAGTAAACCGGCTTGGGTCTCCTGTTCCGGTCGCCAGGCTTTTTCGTTTTCCGCTACTAGTTTGGAGATGGATAAGCCTGCTCGCATGCAGTTTTGAAGTAGTTCATCGGCATCATGCACATCATAGCGAAGTGATACTTGTTTTGCATGCTGACTATCGTCTCCCTCTTGAACCACAAATCCGCCACCAACCGAGTAATACACTCGGGTAATTTCACTTCTGTCCTTTAGTGTGGCAGTAATGGATAGCGCATTGGGATGAGCGGGTAAACTTTCTTTTTTTAAAAATTCTATATCGATGGCAGGGTCAAAATTTACCATCTTTATTCCTCCAAAATTCAGTTTTCGGGAATTCCGAATTTG
>CAYQRR010000246.1:0-4604 GCA_964419635.1 uncultured Chitinophaga sp.
GCTGGTTTATTTGAGGGTCATTTACTCCGTAGTAATAATACTTCAACCCCACCCCCGCATTGTAAAAATCACTCTCCGGCACATTGGTCAGGTGGCTAAAGGTGTTTCCGGCACTCAAAGCCAGCGAGCCCTGCTCTGCTTTCACCCCCAGCAGCGGAGTGCCGCTTGGCCCTGCCACACAAATGTCATACAGCTCATTGCTGCTATGCGTATTGCACTCGTAGCGCAGGCCATAAGGGAAACCATTTACATCAATAATTTGGTTCTGCCTGTTCGCCACATTCCCGGCATGCACGCTGCTAAGGGTGTTCTTGTAAAGGCGGTTATCGGCTGCCCCGGTGCCATCGCTTCTTATGCCTATAGTAAGGTGCCCCTGCGCGGGGCTGGCATCGTTTAGTAGCAGAAAATCAAATATTGTTTGCGTCAGATTCACTCTAACAACAGTTTAGTTCTTGCAATTTTGTTGCCTTTCTGAGCCACAACCATATAGATGCCTTTAGAAAAACCTGATACATCAATAATCAATTTTGTGGTATCTAAATTTTTCTGCAATAGTTTTTTACCAGCCACATCGTATATCTTTAGCTCTCCATAAAGCATTACATCATCCAGTTGCAGCAGCACACTGTTTATTGCTGGGTTTGGCAGTAGCTTTATCAATTGTATTTCTTGCGCCTCGGTGTTTGGGTCATCCACATTCACCATACAATTCTCAATCACACACCCATTACTATCCGTTCTCAATATCCATCCCTGCTGTATAGGCGTAATGCCTACATTGGTTGTAAATCTTAGCTCTCCGCAGGCAAGCAGGTCTCCGTTGGATAATACATCTATATCATACAAAAAGCTATAGGTGCCAAACCGCTCGTAAGCTACATACTTTCGCTCCCATAGTATAGTGCCGTCTGTGTCTATCTTTAATATCCAACCGAAATGATGTGCAGAATCCGTACCCCATTCAGGGGTAGTGCCACATACTATATATTTACCATCCTGCAATATCTCTACATCATAGAGTCCTGTATCAAACCCTGAATCTCCCTTTATCACCTCCCATTCTTTTGTAAAGTTCTTATCTAACTTAATTACTGAGGCATTATAAAGTTGCAGCCCAGCTACATCATACGCCACATGCTGCCTTACTATTATCCAGCCGCTGTCGGCTGTTTGCTGCATACCGTAAGGCCATAAATTTTTTGTGTCGTTATCTATCCATTGGTTTACATAGTTACCCATGCTGTCTATTTCTATAAGCCAGGTTCTGCACCAAAAGGGTGAGTTGTTGTTCGTTTTGTAGCTAACGGCTCCTATCATGTAGTTTCCGTTAAGCATAGGTCTTATAAGCCATGGTAGCTCTGTTGCATTTAGGTCAAAGTTTTTCTTTATAACTATATTGCCTAAGTTGTCAAGTTTGATAAACATCACAACAGAATTGTAGTTTTTGTATTGTGCGTTTATTGCAATAATGTATTCCCCATTACTTAACTCAATTACGTTTTTAGCTTGAAAAGTTAACAAGCTTGTATCCATAAATGATGCGTAAAACAAGATGCTACCAGTGGTATCAAACTTGGCAACAAAAACCTTCTTTGTTGTATCAACCATCTCTCCACAAGCCAATAAATTTCCATCCTTTGTTTTTTTTAAAGTATTCCAGTATAACTGGTAAGAGTAAGGTAGGGTGTCTATTACACCATGAATGTAAATCATATTTCCGTTAGTATTCACCTTCGCAAATAGTGCTTTCACATAGGTAGGTGTATCTAATCCGGCTGTAACACCGGTTGTATAGTACGCGTTGTTGTATTCCTCCACACTGCCAAACAACACGGCTGGTCGGTTATCAAAATACAGACTACTAAACTGCTGTCCGCAAACGTGTTTTGTAATTAAAACAGGTAGTAAAACTGTTATTAGCAGTTTTACTACCTGTTTTATATGTAGGTGGTTTACCATCTCATTACATTTACTTTACCATGCTCTGCTTTCTTACCCAATGCCTTCACTTGCCACAAATAAATGCCGCTTGCCCATTCTTTGGTATCTATGCTTACTTGCTTAAACTTCATCTCCTTTCGCTCAACAACTACATTACCGTAAACATCATATACAGCAACGCTTAGCTCAGTCAAGTCGCTACTGCTTTCTATTATAAAGTAATCCTTAGTAGGGTTCGGGTAAACCTTTATCCTTAGTTTCTCTTCTTTTACAATACTTGCTTCATCTTCCGGTCTTCCTCTTCGCTCTTCCGGCTCAGCATCCCCCCCCGCAGTGTCTCCCGAAGCCAGGCCATCAGCCCAGCGGGGACTCTGCGCTCTAAAGCACAGCACCATATTAAGCAGGCTAATCAAATACATAGGCTACATAAACTTAAAAAATAATGGACGCTACCACATACCCTGCTTAGCATTCAGCTTTATAATACCGCAACATCCTTGCCTGCCACTAGCCCCCCTCAAGTGCCACTGCGAGACGCCCATCCTGCATCCTCAATCCCAAATCTCCATCTGCAAATCACCCAATTATCTAATCACCCATTACCTCATAATCCTCCATCCTAAAATTCTCCATCCTCCCTCCCCATCTGCTAATCACCTAATTAAATAATCGCTGATTGCCCATTGCTCATTGTTCCACCCTGCCATCTCATCGCTTCCCATTAGCTTTTGTCTCCTTTCTTTTAACATCTCTATGCTCCAAACCCACATCTCAACACTCCAAACTCATATCTCAACACTCCAAACTCGTATCTCAACGCTCCAAACTCGTATCTCAACGCTCCGCTTTCACACATTTTTACTCCAAAACCATAGCTAAACGCTCGAAAACCGTATCTCAACGTTCCAAACTCATATCTAAACGCACCCTCACCATTGCCGCCTACTTTCTTTTAACAGCTAATCACTCCAAACCCGTATCTCAACGCTCCAAACTCACATCTAAACAATACCTTCTAATACCTACAATCATCCAACCCATTCCTAATCGCTGGCTTAAACTCATTTTACACCTACTGCTCACATAGCCCTGCTGGTTTCTACCTTTGTCAAGCATTAGTAACGCGAACTCCCTTCAGCGCATTTTGCCAATCCTGTAACTATTCCTTACTAAAATTTACATACTCAAAAACGCAGAATGAACTCTTCCTTCCTCATTTATAAATTTCTGAATTTTTCCAATTTTCCAATCGCTAATTCCCCGTCCTGAACCGCTCTATCTTTTCGAACAGCCACAGGCTGCTGCGGTTGGTGGCGGCATAAAACAGCACCACGGGTATAAAGAAAAACAGGCCGCGCTTAAAGGAGCTTTCCATCAGCGAACTGATGGGCGCGCGCTGCACTTTCACGTCTATGAGATAGAAAACCAGAAAATAGAGGGCAAACGAAACGAAGAAGAAAACCAATACATTCCATTTGTCTTTCAGGGTTTCTTTCCATCCGTTTTTATACATCATGGCCACATTGATAAAAAGGGCCAGCAGAAAAAGGATGAACACCAGGCCATAAAGCTGTCCGCCATCTACATTACCTTTTTGGCCGCCCAGCAAAAATGCTTTCACGTAGCCCCACACGAGGTCGAATCGTTCGCTGTTGTAGCCCATGCCCAAATCAAACTTATTGCCCTGCACGGCATGTAGTTTCAGTTTCATATACAGGTTCCAGATCACAAAGGGAGTAACCGCAAAAGCACCGTAGAAGAGGGTCTTTTTCCAGTCTTTGGTAGCCAGAAAATCAAGCCCAATAAGCAGCAGCGCAGCCGCAATAAATACGATGGTGTCGCTGCGTATCCATATAACACAGGCCATGAGGGCGGCACTGAGCCAAAAGGCTTTTTCATCGCGCTTCTCGAGCCAGGTAAACAACAGCAACGAGGCAGCACCCACATAAGCCGTGGTAGGCAAATTGCCCAAAGACAAGGCTGCATGTGAAAACAGTTCGGGGGTTACCATTAAAATAAAGGTGAACAAAGCGGCAGCGGTGCTGCCGGCATAGTTTTTAAGCAGGCTGTAAAAAGTGGTGAGCAGCGAAAGGAAGAACAGGGTAGTAATAATTTTGGGCGATTCGGCCCCGAAAAGGTAAACATAAGCAAAGCTGCTGTGGTAGAGCGGAGGATAAATGCCTCCGGCCCCTTCCAGGTTATAGTCAAAGAGGCTGATGCGGAGTTTGCCCTCCAGCGCCATAATGCGCCCCAGTTTATCGAACGAGCTGATGGAGTCGTGCTCGGTGGGTATCCAAAAGAGGTTTTTTACGGTGATGGCATAAAACAGATAAGCCATGATGGCGAACAGAAAGAGGGCAGCGTAGTTGAGCTTGCCTAAGCTGAAATCGGGCAGCGGAAAATCGGTCTTTAATTGTAACAGGTTTTTGTAATTGGCGGCCAGCAGGGCTCCGATAGTGGCTATGTTCAGGCCTGTCAAAACTCCGGCAGAATATCTTACGCCAACAATATCGAGCAGAAAGAGAAAAACGCTTTCGGCCCCTATGCCCAGCAGAAAGGAGTAGCCGACCATTTCGAGCACTGTAAACTTCCGGCTAATGAGCCATAACAGCGACAAACCAAGGAGATAACAGAGTATGATTCCGATGGTGAGCATAGATTAT
>CAYQRR010000247.1:0-4579 GCA_964419635.1 uncultured Chitinophaga sp.
CCGCTACAATCGGGCCTTCGGTCATAAAAGCAATCAATTCACCAAAGAATACTTTTTCCTTGTGAATGGCATAAAACTCTTCGGCTTTCTCTTTAGATAATCGGCTGAGTTTCATGGCCTGAATTTTAAATCCTGCTTGGATAATCATGTCAATGATTTTTCCGCTGTGCCCGTCAGCTACTGCATCGGGCTTAATCATGGTAAGTGTAATGCTCATATTCTAGTGATATTGTTTTTTAATCGCGGGCGAAAGTATTTTTTTTCCTCAGAGAATGGAACTGTTTTAATACTTACGCGTAAACTAGCGCCAAATGAAAGACAAGAATATGTGCTTACTGTTGGTATATCGAAAGATAGTGGTGATTTTTTGTTGCCTGATTTCGGTGGCTTTTTCCTATGCCCAAATGAAATCGACTACCAGCAAAAGTCAGTTTATGGTACAGGTGGACGAACATACAGTGGTCAAAGATTCGCTGGGGAATAGAATTGCCTTTCCGATGGTTATGAAATTGCTCTCCGGTGGTGCCTATACGCTGGACCCTGTGCGCGACAAAAATGGTAAGGCATATGAGTATAAGTTACGCGCTGCTAAAAGGACGGATGCCGGAAACAGAGAAACTATAATCAGAAATCCCGGAGAGGAAAACTTACCTAAGCCAAGATTGGGCGATACGCTGCCCGTGTTTGAATTGCAGGATATGAGTGGCCAAACGCTTTCTAAAAGCGACTTGACCGGAAAAGTGGTGGTTATCAATTTCTGGTTTAGCTTATGTAAACCTTGCCTGTACGAAATGCCCGCTATTAATGAACTGGCAGCTACTTACAAGGGCCGGAGTGATATCCTTTTTCTGGCACCCAATTGGGAAAAACGCGAGCCGATAGAAAAGTTTATGTCCATGCAGAAAATGGAGTATATCGTTTTTCCGGAAGCTATTCCCCTTATCGATGCCCTGAAAATCAGAGCTTATCCTACCAGCCTGGTAGTGGGCAAAGACGGAAAAATCACAGCCTCTTACGCTGGAGGTATGGTGGGTATAGAAGGATTATTGAAGAGTGCTATTGACAGCGCACTGGCCAAGTGAGCGTTAGGGCTCAAACAATCCATCCACCGACAGGTAACGTTCACCGGTATCATAATTAAAACCCAGGATTGTTTTACCGGCCGGTATTTCGCTCAATTTCTTACCAATGGCAGCCAGCGTAGCTCCGGACGATACTCCTCCAAAAAGTCCCTCCAGTTTAGCTGCGCGAGTAGCAAATTCAAATGCCTCTTCTTTAGTCACTTGAATTACACCATCCAGAATTTTTGTGTCCAGGTTTCCGGGAATAAACCCGGCACCTATACCCTGAATAGGGTGCGGGGCCGGACTACCCCCACTGATAACCGGTGATGCAGCGGGTTCCACAGCATATACTTTCAATTGTGGAAACCGGGCTTTTAGTGCGCGCGCTACACCAGTGATGTGTCCGCCTGTTCCAACACCCGTAATCAGATAATCGATGCCTTCGGGAAAATCTGCGATTATTTCCTGTGCCGTAGTGCGAATGTGGGCCTCCACATTGGCGGAATTGTCAAACTGCCTGGGGACCCAGCTATTTGGTGTAGAAGCAGCCAGTTCGTTGGCCTTTTCAATGGCTCCTTTCATCCCTTTTTCGCGCGGGGTAAGTTCAAAAGTAGCTCCGTAGGCTTTCATCAATCTTCTGCGTTCCAGGCTCATGCTCTCCGGCATTACCAATGTAATTTTGTATCCCTTTACTGCAGCTACCATCGCCAACCCAATTCCGGTATTACCGGAGGTAGGCTCAATGATGACACTCCCGTTTTTAAGTAGCCCTTTCTTTTCAGCGTCTTCAATCATAGCAAGCGCTATGCGATCTTTGATACTTCCACCCGGATTTTGTTTTTCCAGTTTTATCCAAACATGGTGTGACTCCCCAAAGAGTTGATGGATGTGTAAATGAGGTGTGTTGCCAATGGATTCGAGGATGTTGTTCAGTTTCATTGCTAATATGTTTTCGTTTAAGTTTTAATTCTAAGCCGGGTTTAAATCACAAAATCAATCACCTCTTTCAGTTCGCTTTTGTCGCGGATGTGTACATCACTTTTGTGATACACAATCGAAAATGGGAGCACGCTTTCGGTAAGCCACACATTACCGCCAATGACACTTTCGTGTCCAATGGTGGTATCGCCACCCAGTATACAGCAACCTGCATATAAGATTACGTTATCCTCAATAGTGGGGTGGCGCTTGGTTCCTTCGTTCTCTTTTCGAACGGCCAATGCACCCAAGGTTACGCCCTGATACATTTTTACATGATTACCAATCACGGCTGTTTGGCCGATAACAATTCCCGTTCCATGATCAATAAAAAAAGGATTGCCGATTTGTGCCCCCGGGTGTATGTCTATACCGGTTTTGCTATGGGCGTATTCGGAAATTATTCTGGGTAAGATTGGAACTTTCAGCTGATAGAGTTCGTGTGCAATCCGGTAGATAGCGATGGCGTAGAACCCCGGATAGGCCACTATGACCTCTTCCATACACTCGGCAGCGGGGTCGGCTGCTACAAACAACGCAGCATCCTTTAGTAACTCTTCCTGAACCTTGGGTAGTTGAGCAAAAAAAGTGTGGATGATCTCGTTTTGTGTATTCACTACAGCCTGCTCTTCGGGTAGTAGCTCCTGTAGCATCCTTTTCAATTTGCTGATTCGCTCGTCTGCAATCTCCTCCTGAAAATCAAACACGGCCTCCGTGGGGAAAAGAAAGTCAATGAGTTCGTCCGTAAATCGATGTGCCAGGGTGCGCGATGGTAAATGACGGAAATCTGTTTTTGTATAGGTATTCATCTTCTTGGGTATAAAAAAAGCCCCTCACAGGGTGAAGGGCTCAGCTAATTTCTATTTTAAGTTTTAATCAAAACAAATCTACTGCTAAACCCTGATGGATTTACAACACGCACAACAAGCAGCAGCAGAATAAAGTTTCATAGACCGAAAATAGAAACGGATTTGATAATTGAAAATGTTTAGTTGAACTCGCTGCCCTCTTGCGCCATTTTCAGCAAGGTAGCCGGCACTGCAAATCGCTCTCCGTACTTCTGATGCAATTCCGTTGCACGCGCAGCAAATTCTTTAACGCCATAATCATTGATGAATTGTAAAGTGCCTCCTTTGAAGGGAGCAAAGCCCCAGCCGAAAATAGAGCCAATGTTACCATCGGGTACATTGCGCAATACATTTTCTTCCAGGCAGCGTACGGTTTCAATCGCTTGAATAAACATCATGCGGTCTATCATTTCTGCCTGCGACAATTCCTTCTTCTCGTTGTTGCTGCCAAGCAATTCACCCAAGCCGCTCCACAAATGTTTTTTGCTGTCTTTCGGATATTCGTAGAAGCCGGCACCGGATGCTTTGCCGGTTCGTTTTAAATCCAGCATTTTATCAATCACCTCATACGCATGATGGCTGGGTATTTCTTTTCCTTCTGCTTTCAGGTCTTCAATCGTCTGCTTGCGAATGTGTGCAATCAGCGACAGCGATACTTCATCGGTGAGTGCCAACGGACCCACCGGCATGCCCGCCTGCAAACCGGCTGCTTCAATGCTCCGTGCGTTATTTCCTTCCTGCAGTAGTGCGATGCCTTCCAATACGTAGGTGGCAAACACACGTGAGGTGTAAAACCCTCTGGAATCATTGACCACAATAGGTGTTTTTTTAATGGCTTTTACAAAGTCAAAAGCGCGGGCAAGCGTTTCATCGCTGGTGTCTTTACCTACGATGATTTCTACCAAAGGCATTTTATCGGCCGGTGAAAAGAAGTGGAGTCCGATAAAATTTTTGGGGCGAACCGATGCCGTAGCTAAACCGGAAATGGGAAGGGTAGAAGTATTGGAAGCAAAAATGCCTGTGGGGTTCATCTGCGCTTCTGCTTCTGCAGTCACTTTCGCTTTTAGTTCGCGGTTTTCGAATACTGCCTCTATGATTAAATCGCAATCTTTTAAATCTTCTGCTTTGGAGGTAGCCAGAATTTTATTCAATATGCCCGCTGCTTTTTCCTGACTCATTTTCCCTTTGCTCACGCGCTTTTTCAAAATGTTTTCAGAGTAGGCTTTGCCTTTTGCTGCAGCTTCCTCACTTACATCTTTCAGCACCGTTTCCATACCACTCATGGCGCAGCAATAGGCAATGCCGCTGCCCATCATGCCGGCACCTAGCACTCCCACTTTTTTAAATTCTCCTTTCACTTCAGTTTTGGGGCGCGAGTTTCCGGCATTGATGGCATTTAATTGTTGCCAAAAAACCTTAATCATATTCTTTGCCACTTTACCGGTTGCCAGTTGTGCAAAGTAGCGCGACTCAATTCTTGTTGCCGTATCAAAGTCTACCAGTGCGCCTTCTACAGCGGTACACATAATGGCCAGCGGAGCCGGGTAATTGTTGTATGTTTTTTTGGCTAACACTGCTGGGGCTACCGGCAGCATTTGTGCTACTTTAGGATTGGTTGGCGCTCCGCCCGGCATTTTATAACCGCTTTCATCCCAAGGTTGTTTGGCGGACTTGGTAGCCAGTATCCAG
>CAYQRR010000248.1:0-4561 GCA_964419635.1 uncultured Chitinophaga sp.
AAAAAACCCCACGCCTTCCTTGTTTGAATCCATGCATATGATTACGGGCGTGCAGCCACAGTTAAACTGCAATGTTTGCAACACAGGCGACATTCACATCAACGGTCTGGAAGGCCCCTACACCATGATTTTGATAGACGGAATGCCCATTGTATCGGCCCTCTCCAGTGTGTATGGTTTGCATGGCATTCCCTCTTCCATGGTAAAAAGAATTGAAGTGGTAAAAGGCCCTGCCTCTACGCTATACGGCAGTGAAGCGGTGGCGGGTTTAATCAATGTGATTACCCGTGACGCTATTTCGGCACCGCTGTTTAAAATAGATTTTTCAGCCAGCAGTGTGGGGGAGTTTAATACTGATATTACCACTAAGTGGAGAATGAAGAAAGCGGCATCGTTGCTGGGGATGAACTACTTCAATTATTGGATACCGGTAGATGTCAATAAAGACCACTTTACGGATGTGACTTTACAAAATCGTTTCTCCGTGTTTAATAAATGGGATTTTAACCGACCCGGTACTAAAGTAGCTTCCATAGCCTGGCGGTATGTATATGAGAACCGCTGGGGGGGCGAAATGGACTGGAGCCCGAAATGGCGCGGAACCGACAGCATCTACGGAGAAACCATTACCACCCACCGGGTGGAGTTATTCGGAACCTATGAATTACCGGTAGCAAAAGAAAATCTAAGGCTGGACTACAGTTATAATTTTCATTGGCAGGACAGCTACTATGGCACTACCCGATATGCCGCTCAGCAGCACACCGCTTTTGCGCAATTCATTTACGACAAAAAAATCAAACAACTCAACCTGCTGGCTGGTATTCCTTTCCGGTTTATTTATTACGATGACAACACCCCTGCCACAGCCGCTCCCGATTCGGTGCAAACGAAGAACCAAGCCGCCCTCTCGTTTTTGCCGGGCTTATTTGTGCAGGCAGACTATACCCCCATCGCTTGCCTTACGCTTCTGGCCGGTTTGCGGTACGATTACCACAGTGCGCACGGCCATATTGTTACCCCCAGGGTGAGTTTTAAATATACTCCGGTCAAGCACCATACCCTCCGGTTAACGGGTGGCAGCGGCTACCGCATTGTCAATTTATTTACCGAAGATCATGCGGCCTTATCGGGTGCGCGCGAAGTGGTTATTGTCAACCAACTGAAACCCGAGCGAAGCTGGAACGGAAACCTCAACTATCACAGCTATTTCAACCATAAGCACGGTTTTATAGAAACCGATATCAGCGGCTTTTACACTTATTTTACCAACCAGATTGTGGGCGATTTTCTGAGCGACCCCACCAAAATAATCTATGATAACCTGAGCGGGCATGCTGTATCCAGAGGCGTTTCGTTCCACACCAGCCTGTCGTTTACCAAGGGCCTCAGCATCACTGCGGGGGCTACTTACATGAATGTATACCGCATGATAAAAGACAGCAGCGGAACACGAACCAAAACACCCCAACTGCATGCCCCTGCTTTCACCGCCAATTACACGGTGACTTACCATTTCAAAAAAATAGGATTTACCATCGACTGGACCGGAAAAATTAACGGGCCCATGTATTTGCCGGTGGTGCCGCATGACTTCCGTCCGGCACAATCGCCCTGGTATTGTCTCATGAACATTCAGTTTACCAAGCAGCTACCTAAAAACATAGAACTGTATGCGGGAATTAAAAACATGCTTCACTTTGTGCCGCAGCATCCCATCCTGCGCCCGTTCGACCCCTTCGATAAACAAGTGGCCATCGACAACCCCAATGGTTACACCTTTGACCCCAGCTACAATTACGCAGCCATACAAGGCATTAAAGGATTTATTGGCCTGCGCTGGACCCTGCATTAAGCCCCCGGCTCTTCGCTCAACTCTTTCTATATCTTTGCCCGCGTGAAAAACCTCTTTGCACCGGGCGATAAAAAAACCTTTGAACGGACCGTTCGGCCCGAGGACTGTGCCGTTTTCGATAGCCAGGCGGTGCATCCGGTATATGCCACTTTTGGGCTTACGCGCGATGCCGAATGGAGCAGCCGGCTCTTTGTGCTGGATATGAAAGAAGAAAACGAAGAAGGCATTGGCACCTTTGTGGAAGTAGTGCATCAGGCTCCGGCTTTATTGGGCGAAACAGTGCATTTTGAAGCCACGCTGGACGAACTAAGCGGACATGCCCTTACCTGTTCTTTTGTGGCGCGGGTAGGAAACCGTATTATAGCCACCGGCAAAACCGGCCAAAAGGTGCTCCTGAAAACCAAACTGGACGAACTATTTAACCGCCTGCAGAGCAGGAGCGAAACGGAAAACAAATGATTGACGCATCCAAAATCAATATCAAGAATAAAAGAGCCGAGTTCGACTTTGAAATCATCGACCGGTTTGATGCCGGCATAATGCTCACCGGCTCCGAAATCAAAAGCATCCGCGATGGAGGCGGCAGTATTGCCGAATCGTTTTGCTACCTGCGCGATGGGCAGGTGTATATCAAGAACATGAACATTCCGGAATATTCGCACGGCACCTATGCCAACCACGAACCGGCCCGCCTCCGCAAGCTCCTGCTCACCAAGCGCGAGCTCACCAGGATTGAAACCAAAATGAAGGAACGCGGCTATACCTTAATTCCGCTGCGGGTATATATCAGCGACCGGGGATTTGCCAAAATTCAGATTGGACTGGGAAGAGGAAAGAAGAAGTTTGACAAGCGCGAAAGCCTGCAGAAAAAAGATGTGAAGCGCGACATCGACCGCGCACTCAAAAAGTATAAATAAGCGAAAAGGAAACGGTAGCCGCTTCCCCTAGAAAGCAATAATCTTAAACTCGGCTCTGCGGTTTTCAAAATACTGCGCCTCGGAGCACGGAATGCTTAAGGCACAATCGCACTGGTTCAGCGCTTTTGATTTGCCGTAGTTACGCACCGTTACCCGCTTGGCCATATCGCCCTTGTCGGCAAAAAAACGCTCTACGTTCAACACGCGCAGGCTCACAACATCCAGCGCCTCGCGGCAGTCGGCATGCACCCCCACTTCTATCTGCAGGGTGGGAAACTGCTTGAGCATAGCCACCGCATTATCCAGCACCGACAGATTATCGGAGTTCAGCTCCGTCTTTTTATAATCAAAGAAGGTGCTGGGAATCATGCCCGCATTATTGCGCTGCACTTTTTCCAGCTCCACTTCAAAGATGCGGCCTGCGTTCAGTTCTTTATCGGTGAGCACATAGGAGTAAGTGAGAAACACCGTGGCGCTTCCTTTCGCGTCCTTGCTTACATCGATGCGGTAGCGGGCGTTGGCGTTCAGCTCAAAGCGGGCAATGCCCGAATCCGAAGCCGTTTGGGTATAGGGCCGCAGCGAGTTCATGTCCACAATCTTGACCTCGGCACCGGGGATGGGTTCGCGGTTTCGCTTGTCGAACACCATTACGCTGAACGACACCTCACCGGCCTGGCCCACTCCCCACGACACCAGGGCTACCATTATCAGTAAATACTTTTTCATCATCCTGTTTTTATGTTATCCCACTTTGCCTTTGAGCATGGGTACGAAAGCAAATTTGCCGAAAATTTCTTCGGTGTATTGTCCCTCTCCATGTTTGGTGATGCGCAGCATATCGCAATCCCGTTCGGTCCCAAAAGGCAAAACTATCTTACCTCCTACGTTTAATTGCTGCAAAAGTTTCCGGGGCAGCTCCGGAACGGCCGCAGTAATAATAATGCGGTCGAAGGGGGCATACATGGGCAGGCCCTCAAAACCATCGCCAAAAAAAGGTTTTACCGGAGTGTAGGGGCTCACATTCTGCCAGGTTCGTTTGGCACTATCGGAGGGGGCAGCGGTTTTATCGAGCAGAAACTGACGGATTTTGGGCAGCAGATGGGCCGTGCGCTCATAGAGCACTTTGTGGCGCTCAATGCTGAATACTTTGGCTTTAAGATACATGAGCACCGTGGCCTGGTAGCCGCTGCCCAGCCCCACCTCCAGCACCTTGCAGCCCTCAAACAAATCCAGCAGTTCGCTCTGCCGCGCCACGGTGTAGGGCTGCGAAATGGTTTGCCCCTCGCCTATGTGGAAGGCCTTATCTTCATAAGCCTGATTCTCAAAAAAGATGGAATCGTTGCCGAAAAAAAGATGGCGCGGGATATGGAGAATGGCGTTGAGCACAGCTTCGTTTTCAATGCCTTTTTGCCGAAGCTGCTGCACCAGTTCTTTGCGCAGGCCCTGATGGCGATAAGTATCTGTCATTTGCATTGCTACAAACCAAACACAATTCCTGCGCTTTGCAGCCCATATTCTTCACATTGCTGTGGTGCAGGTGGGCCGTTTAGTACACTGGTGGCGGTCGGAGTACCGGTGAAGCGATACAATCATCAACGAGCCATAATGGATTGGTCACGTGCCTAAAGCTGCCAGGCATGAGCCGAAAGGAATGGAGCGTGCAGACTGTAGGATTATCAGGTGACGAAGGGTAGTAAAATAGACAGGCTATACTGGTTGCATACCTCCATGGGTATGCAGGCATACCACGTTTGGTACGGTAGCATACCACGTTTGGTACGGTGGCACA
>CAYQRR010000249.1:0-4561 GCA_964419635.1 uncultured Chitinophaga sp.
CCCATTAATATACCTATCAGCATTGCACAAATCAATATTACACCTGATGCACATGGTGGCGATGGAGGGGCATTTGGTCAACAAGGAACGCAAGGATATATAGATGTGTCGATGGAAGTTTGTGTCAATATCCCTATCATTGGTCAAATCTGTATTCCTATTCCTATCAGTCAGTTGTTAGGCGGGCTTCTTCCATTTTATGGCCCCCAGTCTGATTTGCCTGGTAATGCCATTAAACGCAACAACAACCCGCTCACAGGCATTGTAGATGGCAACTACAACGGAGCGCAAGTAAAAGGAAGAGTGGGCAATTAAATCTTAACGTATTTATAAAGTATAATTTGTTATGAAAAGAAACCTGGTTCTATTGTTTATAGCTGCAGTGATTACACTAAACGCCCAAAAAGGTGTTATTCTGGAACAAAAGATGACCGCCAAAAATCTACCCGGCAAAACGGTATCTGTTACTTGGCTGGTTACTAACTCATCATGCAAATTGAAGATGCAATTTCCGGATGCAAAAGGGGTATCACACTTTATTCCTGATATAAAGGCGGGTGTGCTATACACGTATAATGACGGTCCTACACCGGAGGGCGTTAAGAAATCATATTTCGCAGCCTCTCTCGATAAAATTCAATCTTCCAACGAAACTGCCGTTTCTCGTATAGTTGTGAAGCAAACCGGAGAGACTAAAGACATAGGCGGGTTTAAATGCGAAAAAATCATTGCCTCAACTTCCAAAGGCGATACCGAAATGTGGGTGACTAAAGATTTCAAACCCGAGTTCTTCAAATATGAAGCCTTCTTTAAAAGCAACTTGGAGATGATGGCTCTAAGGGAAGAGAGGATTAAAGGACTCCCCCTTTCATCCGTTACTAAAGATGCTGCCGGTAATGTTTTGAACTCCTACGAATTTGTAAGCATAATCTCTACCGATATTTCCGAATCTGAATTCAGCGTTCCCGCAGCATATTCCAAATATTAATCACAGCATCTTGTCTGCATAGATTAGACGAGTGAAGAAAGGCAAGCATTCCGGTGTTTGTCTTTTTTTATTTACACCACACGTTCTACGGTAGATAATTCCGGGAATAAATATTCGTAGATGTGGGCTGTCCTGTTGTATGATTGCTGTGTCAAGAGAGAGACACACATTCATTCAACATTCGAGATTGTTGGAGAAAACAACTCGAAGCAAAAACAAAGGACATGGAACCAATTTTTCAATTTGAACTTCCTAAAGAGCAAAGCTCTATTATTAAAGTATTTGGAGTTGGCGGTGGTGGCAGCAACGCTGTAAACCACATGTTTGACCAAGGTATTGCCGGTGTAAATTTTGTAGTGTTGAACACCGATGCACAGGCACTTGAAATGAGCCGCATACCGAACAAAATTCAACTGGGACCTGCTTCCACCCAAGGTTTGGGTGCCGGTGCTAACCCTACTGTTGGAGAGCGTGCAGCCGAAGAAAGTATTGATGCTATTAAGGAATTACTGAACATGAATACCAAAATGGTATTTATAACAGCAGGAATGGGTGGAGGTACTGGCACCGGAGCTGCTCCGGTAGTAGCCCGTATCGCCCGCGAAATGGGAATTTTAACCGTAGGAATTGTCACCACTCCCTTTTGGTTTGAAGGCAAAGGAAGATATAACTCTGCCACCGAAGGCTTGGCAAAGTTAAAAGAGAACGTAGATACATTGCTGATTATCAATAACGATAGAATCCGTGAAATGTATGGTAACCTTAAGCGTGCAGAGGCTTTCGGACATGCTAACAACATATTGACTACTGCAGCTAAGGCGATTTCCGAAATCATTACTATGCCCGGAGAAATCAACGTAGACTTTGCCGATGTACAAACTGTAATGAAAAACGGAGGTTCAGCTATTATGGGCTGCGCCACAGCTGAAGGTGATGGCCGCGCATTAAGTGCCGCTCGTGGTGCGCTGAATTCACCTCTATTGAATGACAGCGAAATTCGCGGAGCCAGAAAAGTGTTGGTGAATATTACCACCGGAGCCAATCAGGTTACTATGGATGAGATTGGCGAGATTATGGAATATGTGCAAGATGCAGCCGGCAGCACAGATATTATTCTAGGTGCCTGCGATGATGCTTCATTAGGCGAAAAATTATCTGTTACGATTATTGCTACTGGTTTTGAAGCCGGTCATAAACAAGCATTTACTGAGCAAAAAGTGAAAAAAGTATATGAGTTGACCGACAAGCCAGTTGATAACCAACAGCCAACTTACACAGAGCCGCTTGTGCTACAAAATGAACCCGCAATAACAGTGACTATTGAAGAACCGGAAGTAAATACCCCCGAAACTACAGAAACTGTGGTTGTCGCTGAGCAAAGCACGTTGGACTTATTTGCAGTAACCGATGTTCAAGAAACAATCGCCACCGAAAACACCATTGAATTTGAAGTTACAAAAGAGGAACAGGTTTTAAATAATGTGGAAGAGGAATTGCTTTTAACCTCAGAAGTGGTGCAAGAAAAAATTACTCCTGTAGTCAACGAAACTAAAGAAGAAGATTTCGTTGTATACACTGTAAAGAGTTATGAAACGAGCGAATCGGTAACTGTAACAGGAAGCACCATGGAAAAAGAATTAGAAGACAGAAAAAAAGTGCTCGCTGGCTTAAGCTATAAAATCAGCTCAAAACAGCATCTCACTGATCTAGAGAATGAACCGGCATATAAAAGAAAAGGAGTATCGCTGGATGGTGAAAATAGCTACTCTACAGCCACTGAAATGTCGCGCTTTGCAGTCGGTAATGACGAATTAGGAAGACCTGAAATCAATCAAAAGAATCCATTTCTACATGATAATGTAGATTAAAGAATCTCTCCTTTGTTAGTGTGTGTCCAAAAACTCCCGGGTTCTCAGCCCGGGTTTTTTTATGCCTTATGCAATGTAATTTCGGCTACCTCCGGAAGTATACCAATGCGTCCCGGGTAAAACAAAAAGCCAAAGCCCCGATTTACATATAAATATTGTTTACCTTCCTGGTATAAGCCGGCCCACTGCTTATATAAATATTTAGAAGGACTCCATTTCAACCATTTGTTTTCGACCCCAAACTGCGCTCCGTGGGTATGGCCACTAAACATTAAATCAATATCCGGAAAATCTTTACGGACTTTTTCATCCCAGTGTGAGGGATCGTGGCTCAGTAAAATCTTGAATGGCGATGATTCGGAACCCTCATACGCTTTCTCTAGCTTACCATATTTTGCAAATCGCCCTTTCCCCCAATTCTCCACTCCTATTACTCGAATGTGCTCACCATCTTTTTCAATCTTTCTGTTCTCGTTCATCAATAAATCCCAGCCCATAGAACGATGCACCTCCATAAACTCCTTGAAATTTTCAGCTTTTTCGTCCATACTATTCCACTGTACATAATCGCCATAGTCGTGGTTGCCGGTAATAGATATTACACCATGAGTGGCTTTTAACTGTCCGAATATCTCTCGGTATTCATCCATTTCAGAAGCTACATTATTCACCAAGTCGCCTGTAAAAATGATGAGATCAGGATTTTGAGCATTGATTTTTTTAACGACATCAAGAATGGGGTCTTTCCTCGAAAAACTACCTGCATGTATATCGCTCAACTGAATAATTTTAAACCCATCAAACGCGGCTGGCAGGTTAGGAAATCGAATAGTAGTTTTTCTAAACTTATAGTTGTAAGCATTTGCAACAACTCCATACATAAGCGTAGCAGCAGGTATAGCGGCTGTTGCCAAAGCCACTTTACTTAAAAACTCACTTCGCGAAATACCTGAGGCCGGAGCAGGCTGAGTTGAAAATTTTGCAATTACCAATTGAATACCCCGAACAATGTCCTCAGGAAATAAGAACAGCAATACTATCAGTTTAGAGATGGCTAATACAACAAACCCAGTAGTGAACAAGGTACCAATCTCGCGTGGCATATATCGATAAAGAAAGAATCGCCAGGTAAACATGACAAAAAACAAGAGCAAGGTAAGCCCCCAATAAATCCACCTGGCGCGATATAAATTGGCCGGATTAATAATTGTTTTTACAGACTGCCATCCGTAAAACTCAATAGCGGCATAAAGTGATATAAAGAGAATTGGTGCAAGCATTTTAAGAGTATTTAGGAACATAAGGCATAAAACTATGTCTCATGTCACGAACAAGTCGGCAAAATATTTGAAATTCGATGACGAAAAAACTACGTATGAAAAATTACTGTTATTTGTTTTCCGGTCTGCTGTGTATCCTTTTAAGTATCAAAACCGAAGCACAATCTCTTTTAGACCAGAAGAAAATCTATACCAGAGCTGATTCACTTAGAGGGTCTTTGAATGAATACCGAAGCTGTTATGATGTTACTTTTTATGAGCTAAACATTATTATAGACACCACTGAAAGAACCATTACCGGCTCCAACAAAATAACTTTTAATGTGGAGCAGGATTTCAACACCATGCAAATTGATTTGTTCGAAAACATGAGCATTATTCAGATTACCATGGCTGGTAAAGAGTTAAAATACCGAAGAGAATTT
>CAYQRR010000250.1:0-4556 GCA_964419635.1 uncultured Chitinophaga sp.
CTTCAGTTGGCAGATCGTGTAAATACGGAGTGGTATGCTGACATTTTACCTGCTAATATCCGCAATAAAGCGCATCGTATGGATTATCACATAGGGTGGAGTGTTATGTTCTACCTGCTAAATCCTCGAGGGTTCACCCGAAAATTGACCCCATATGCAGTAACCGGTCATTGTTTCGACTTTACATCTATAAAGATTAATGGTGAAAATGGCGATAAACAGAGTCGTTTTAGTTCTGCGATACAAGCAGGATTGGGCTGCCACTACAATGTAACCCCGCGCTTCGATATATCGCTTGCTGCTCAATATATGTTCCATCTCGGGAAAGAATTGCACGCCCATGAAGATGAGCATGGAGATATGCTTATTGAACTGGAGAAGAATGCAGGCTGGGAAGGACATCTGCTAATTAGTATTAGTGCTAACTATAAAATATTCAAACTATGGAACCGAAACCAATAAACCATTCGACTGGTTGCAGCCGGTCAGCAAGTAATCTCTTGCACTTTAATATCCTGTTTTTTTTAATTGGTTCTCTCTTTGCCAATTTTCATTCGTTGCATGCCCAAAGAATATGGGAAGTGCGAAAAGGGTGTATTCGCTCCCAGGGAAATTTAGGTGGAGGTTATTTGTTTGCACAAAAAAAAATATCCGGTTACTTAAACGGAGAAATGGAAGTGTTTCTAGAAGATAGAGTTGCTTATACCGGGGCTATTTGTTTTTCTTTTCTCACCATTAAAAAGAATGAAACCGGCATAAAGGTAAATCATGCCGTGTTTAGCGGTGCCAATTATCATTTTCTAAAGCCTAGTCGTTGGGATCCCTATGTAGGCCTCACACCGGGCGTTGGGCTTCTGAAAGCCACCTTCCAGAATGGCGATGAGTTAAAGACCACTTCTTTTTCCATAGCCCCTTTATTATCTGTTCAGGTAGGCTGCAATTTTTATGTAATGTCTTTCCTTCACTTTTTTGTAAAAGCACAATTTGTAACAGGCCAAATGTTTGGGACGCTACCATCACCACAGCGCATTGATGAAATGAAATTTATGGGTGGTATGGGTTGGAATCTAAGGCTTTGGAAGCCCAAAAATACAGATGTGTGGAAGTCTAAAAAGTAGAAGCGTTGAATCACCTTTTGTTTATAAAATAAAAAAGCCCCGAACCCGGGGCTTCTTTATTTTTTACGCTAAGCTGATTACTTAGTAACAGCAGCAGCAGCTGAATCAACTACAGCAGCAGCTGAGTCTACAACAGCAACAGTTTCAGTTACAGCTTCAACTACAGCAGCAGTGTCAGCAGCAGCAGTTTCAGTTTCAGCAGGTTTGTTGTTGCAAGCAGCTAATACTACTACAGAAGCAGCAACGAAAGCGAAGAATACCTTTTTCATTTTGTTTTGGTTTTTTAAATGAGGTTAAAAAATTGACGCGCAAATATATTTTTCTGTTCCAATCTTTTCCAAATATTTCTTAAAACATTTTTTTGTGATTTTCCACACTTCATTCACATAGTGTCTATTTATTTTTCACGGAAGAAAACATTGACAGGCACTCCGGTAAACTCATACTCCTCCCGAAGTTTGTTTTCGAGGTAATGTTTGTAGCTGTCGCGGATGTATTTGGGGTGGTTGGTGAAAAAGGCAAAAGATGGGGTTCGGGTAGGTAACTGAGTTACGTATTTAATAGTAATCAGTTTGCCGTCAGTAGCCGGTGGAGAATAATGTTCTATATGCTTGAGCATCACTTCGTTAAGCTTAGAAGTGGGGATTTTTCGTTGCATATTTTCATACGTCTTCTCTACTAATTCAATCAGTTTAAAGATACGTTGTTTTTCATGAGCAGAAATGAAAATAATGGGAACATCGCTGAATGGAGCCAGTTTCTCTTTTAAGGCCTTTTCAAATTCCCGTGCGGTGTTTGTTTCTTTCTCAATCAGGTCCCATTTATTGACTGCCACCACAATACCACGATGCTTTTTAATGGCCATTTTGTAAATCGATAAGTCCTGGTGTGTAATACCTTTTTCGGCATCCAATACCATAATAGCCACATCACTTTCATCTAACGCTTTAACGGCCCTGATCACCGAGTAAAACTCGAGGTCTTCATGCACTTTACTTTTTCTTCGAATTCCGGCTGTGTCAATGAGGATAAGATTTTTACCAAACTTGGTAAAGTGAGTGTGCACCGAGTCACGGGTAGTGCCGGCTATTTCAGTTACAATATTACGGTCTTCGCCCAGCATGGCATTTATCAAAGACGACTTACCTACATTGGGTTGGCCGATAATACAAACCTTGGGGATATGCTCTTTTGCCGGGCCGTCTTCAGGTTCCACCTCGGCTGGTATCCTTTCTGCAATAGCATCCATCAACTCGCCTGTTCCGGAGCCCGTCATGGCAGCGATGAAAAAAATATTTTCCATGCCCAGGCTATAGAATTCGGCAGCTTCGTGTAAGCGCGATGAATTGTCGACTTTATTTACTACGACAAATACATTTTTCTGATTTCTGCGTAATAGTTTTGCAAACTCATCGTCTAAATCGGTAATGCCGGTTGCCGCATCTACCATAAAAAGCAGCAACGAGGCTTCATCCATGGCTATGTGAACCTGGTCGCGAATATGTTTTTCAAATACATCTGTGCTTCGCGGCACAAAACCGCCCGTGTCAATCACGTTAAATACCTTTCCGCCCCAGTCACTTTCTCCGTAAATACGGTCGCGGGTCACTCCGCTTATATCATCGGTAATTGATTTTTTTTCTCCCACCAATCGGTTAAAAAGGGTCGATTTTCCTACGTTAGGTCTTCCAACTATGGCTACTGTAAAACTCACTTGATTTATTTTTATTATTTGAATTATGAATACCCGAATTTTTTGAGGGTAGATTCATCGTTTCTCCATTTGTCTTTCACTTTCACAAAAAGTTCCAGAAACACTTTTTTGCCTGTAAAAGCTTCTATCTCCAACCGCGCCTCCGTGCCTGTTTTTTTAAGTGAAGTTCCTTTATTGCCAATAATAATGGCCTTTTGTGATTCGCGTTCTACGTAAATTATGCAGCGGATTCGATCGATTTTTTCCTCCTCTTTAAACGTTTCCACTTCCACCTGTGCCGAGTATGGTATTTCGTGGGTGTAGTTTAGAAATATTTTTTCTCGCACAATTTCAGATACGATAAACCGAAGGTTGCGATCGGTGAGATGCTCTTTATCGTAATAAGCCGGTGACTCCGGGAGTAACTCAACAATCTTTTTTAATACCTTCTTGGTATTGATGCCGGATGCAGCCGATAAGGGTATTACTTCGCAACGCGGAATTGTTAGTTTCCATTGCGCCACCAACGCATCCTGCTCCGTCTTTTGATAAAGGTCAATTTTATTGAGCACCACAAAGCAGGGGGTTTTGCTCTCATTGATCATTTTTATCAGATGCGCCTGATCTTCGAGTGATTGAAACTTATCGGTCACAAACATGAGTACATCTGCATCTTCAAATGAACCGAGTACAAAATCGTTCATGTTTTTCTGAAGTTTGTAAGCCGGCTGATTGATAAATCCAGGGGTGTCGCTGAATACAATCTGGTAGTCCTCTTCGTTCACCATGCCTAAAATTCGATGCCGGGTCGTTTGTGCTTTAGGGGAAATGATACTGAGTCGCTGCTGCACAAGTGCGTTCAACAATGTGCTCTTGCCCACATTGGGTAAACCTATAATATTGACAAATCCGGCTTTATGCATACCGCGCGAAGATAGAAAAGCAAAATGGATGGAGGTTTCAATCAATGATCAATACCCGTATTTCAACTTCCAGCTCTTCTTAAGGTAATTTCTGATTTCGTTTTCGCGCTGGTTATTTCCCGGGTCATAGAATTTTGTTCCTTTAATTTTCTCTGGCAAAAACTCCATCTCTACAAAATTGCCTTCAAATTCATGCGCATATTGGTAATCCTTGCCATAGTTAAGGTCTTTCATCAGTTTGGTGGGTGCGTTGCGGATATGTAAAGGCACTGGCAAATCTCCAGTTTGGCGTATAACAGACTGCGCTGCGCGTATGGCTTTATAACTGGCATTGCTCTTGGGCGATGTAGCCAGATATATGGCCGTTTGAGATAAAATTAAATCACACTCCGGATAGCCAATCATAGTAACCGCCTGAAAACAAGATGTGGCCAAGAGCAATGCGTTCGGGTTGGCGTTGCCAATGTCTTCGCTGGCTAAAATCAGCATTCTTCGGGCGATGAATGTAGGGTCTTCGCCCCCTTCAATCATTCTGGCCAGGTAATACAGGGCCGCGTTTGGGTCGCTGCCACGCATACTCTTTATAAATGCTGATATAATGTCATAGTGCTGCTCTCCGCTTTTGTCATACATGGCCATTTTGTGCTGTATAACTTCCTCCACAAATTGGTTGGTGACTATATTTGCACCATCTGCCGTTTCCAGCGATTGGGCAACGAGTTCAAGTACGTTGAGCAACTTGCGAGCATCGCCACCACTGTATTTAAGGAGTGCTTCGGTTTCTGCTATGTCAATATTTTTGTTGCGGAGTATTTCGTCTTT
>CAYQRR010000251.1:0-3290 GCA_964419635.1 uncultured Chitinophaga sp.
TTAGCCGACTTTCGCGATCCTTGGATAGAGATACTGGACTTTCACGGGTTTAAAACTACATCTCTCGCAAAGTCGAAGCATCAAAAGCTCTTTCAGGGTGTATTGTCTGATGCTGATGCAGTGGTGGTAGCGCACAACACAGTGCGGGATAATTTTCAAAAACTCACCAGAGCCAGGGTTACAGCTATCACTAACGGTTATGATGAAGCCGATTTTAAACTGGATGTCGCCTTAAATTTACCTGATGAAAAATTTAAAATCGTTTTTGTTGGTATTTTGTATGATGTGCTCAACTCTTCATCCCTCTGGAAAGCTATTCAGGAATTAGTGAACGAGGACAAGGACTTTAGACAAAAACTACAATTGATTTTTGTTGGTAAAATACACGAAGCGGCTATGAGAGATCTTCGTGATAATGGCTTACTGGCCTACTCTCTCTTCACCGGGTATGTAGATCATGCCGAGGCAATAGCCTACGAACGGGCTGCTGATTTACTTCTACTTTTAACACCGGCTGATGCGTATCTTAAGTATGTGATACCCGGCAAGCTTTTCGAGTACATGGCCTCCGGCAAACCAATTTTGTGTACGGCTCAACCCGATAACGATTCTGCTAAAATTTTGCAAGCGTCCAGGACCGGGGTAGTGGTGCATCCGGAAGATATACAAGCTATCAAACAGGCATTTAAATCCAGCACCGATATGTATCCCAATAGGTTGGAAGTAGAAAAGTATGAACGAAAGAAGCTAACAGAACAATTAGTTCAAGAAATGAACCGGATTTCCGGTTTTTAATTGCTCCCACTTCCTTCCTTTTCCGAGTGTTCAAAAAAAAATGGACTTTTTAAGGCCTTCCTATTTGCATAATAAAAACCTTTTGTAGATTTGGGACGCATTCACTAACTAACCCTGACAATATGCATCTCTTTACAAAACACCTTAGAAGTTCATTTATTGTTTGTGCATTAATGGCTTCGCTCTCAATTCAAGCGCAGGATCTTCACTTTTCCCAATATTACACGCATGCATCCTGGCTTAATCCATCTTTGGTAGGTAACTACGATGGAAGTTTCAGATTAGCGGCTATTTATCGTCAGCAATGGACCAGCGTTACGAGCCAGAAATACGGCTTTCAAACCGTAGGTGCCGATGTTGATTTTTGTATGTTGGAAGGCTACCTCCGCACAGATAAACTTGCTATCGGTGTAGGTTTCTTTAACGACCGCTCCGGACAGGCAGGGCTTTCAGTTTTGAATGCAAACTTATCTATAGCTTATCATAAGGGATTTGGTAAATTGGGTAATCACCGTTTGTCTATAGGTTTGCAAGGCGCATTCATACAGAAAAGAGTAGAAGATCCATTGTTTGGTGATCAGTTTTTGGGTCACAATCAGACTCCCAAGAATGCTTCTAACGAAGATTTTCAAAGAGGACTATTACAAGGCGACTTTAATGCAGGGCTTTACTGGCGTTCAAACTTTAAAGACAAAGTCCGCTTAGGGGTAGGCTTTGGCGCTTATCATTTAATTGAACCCAAACAGTCTTTTGTAACTAATCAACAAACCGGTGAGAAAGACAAAAAGAGTGTATTGCCTCGTAAGTTTAACGCTGACTTGAGTATTGAAGCATTCCTCGATAAGAAAAAGAAAGTTTCCATCTCTCCTGAGTTTCTGTTTATGTATCAGCAGCCATTTATGGAAATGTTACCCGGGTTGAGCGCTACTTACTATTTCAATACCGGCTTCAGAAATAACAACAGCATTAGCGTGGGAGCCAGATTCCGCGTGGGTGGAACTACTCCGGATGCAGTGATTCCTATGGCTCAAATGGAGTTTCGCAATGTGCGTTTGGGATTTGCCTATGACGTAAACATTTCGCAACTGAAAACCGCTAGCAGAAATCAGGGTGGATTTGAAATATCGCTTGCTTACTTTGGCGAAACAGTTAAGTCATTTAAAGCCAACAAAAGTCTGCCAAGCCGCAGATTTTAATGGTTGGCAGCTTTCTTTTACAGCATAAAAACCATTAAAACCTGCTCCACACACGGTGCAGGTTTTATTTATAAAAACACTTCTTTTCTCCGGACACAAAAACACACCAGAAGATGAACAAAGTATTTACCCTGACACTGATAGCAATACTGGCCTGTGCATCGTTTGCCAGCGCACAGACCAATCGGGTTAACTCCAAGAACCCCAATACTGAGTTAAAGATTGCGGATAAATTTTATGCTGAATCTTTTTTCTACACAGCATCGGAATATTATAAAGATGTAGTTCGTCAGAACCCTGAGAACCGGTATGCTACCTTTTGGCTAGCCATGTCGCTATTACAGGCTCGCGATTATGAAAATGCTGAGGTATTTTTTGCAAAGTTTTACTCCATAAAACCAGGGGAGAAGACCAAACTGAAGGTTTGGGAGAAAGAGGATGAAGTTTTATTCAATAAAGGTGGTTACTACTATGGCCAGGTATTGCACAGAAATGGTAAATACGATGAAGCTATTGAATACTTAAATCGTTTTAGAAGCAAATATCAGCCCGTTGACGAGAACGACCGATTCAAGAAGCTGGCCGATTTGGAAATTGCCGGTTGTGAGTTTGCTAAGACTTCCAAAAAAGCGAAGGTGAAGATTTCCTCTGCAGGAACCGGAATCAATAAATCATACACAGAAGCGTCTCCATTTGGCATTGGCGAAGATAAACTTTACTACTCCAGTATGCGTGTAGATGGGTTGAGCAGTGGAGATTCACTGATATTTTTCGAGGGAACAAAATCTAAAAGAGATTATGCCATTTATTCCAGCACTAAAGGAGGCGGGGAATGGATGAAAGGTAAACTAGTGGAGAATGAGGAAATTAACGAGAAAGGTTACACAGTAGGAAATGGAACATTTAACAAAGCGGCCAATCGTTTCTATTTTACTAAATGCTTAGAAGTAGACGATGATCGCCCGCTCTGTAATTTATTCGTAGCTGATTACAATGAAGGCCAGTTTAGCAATGTAACGCGTATACCTGAGCCCATCAATGAAAAAGAGAAATCTACTTCTACGCAGCCATCCGTACGCACATCCGATGATGGAATGGATATTGTTTATTTCGTATCAGACCGTGAAGGTGGAGTAGGTGGCATGGATATTTGGTATTTCATCCGTACGCAAAACGGAGACTTTAAGGGCCCCAAAATTTTAAAAGGACCTGCCAACACACCCGGAGATGAAGTGACCCCTTTCTTTGATGACAGCACCAAAACGCTCTACTTCAGTTCAAACGGACATCCCGGTTTTG
>CAYQRR010000251.1:3300-4546 GCA_964419635.1 uncultured Chitinophaga sp.
GGGGGATGTTGTAAATGTTGGCTCTCCTGTAAATACCGGTGCAGATGATCTTTATTACAGCCGCAGCACCGACCAAACGCAGGGCTACCTAGTGTCAAATAGAGAAGGCAGTGTTCCTTTAAATGGTATCAAAACTGCATCGGATGATATTTTCTATTGGACAAACTTTAAGTATGCCGTTCAGGGAATGGTGTTTAAAGATGGCGAAGACGGTGGCGGAACACTAAAGGGTGCAACATTTAAATTATACCGCAAGTTAGAAGATGGATCTAAGGTGCTTGTATCCATTGATTCTTCAGGTGCTGTAGCTGCTGCTAATGCAGCTAACTCTTCCGGATCAAATCCTGCTAGCAGTGCTACCTCAGGCAACAAACCCGGAGCCGGTGCAAAAGGCGATGGATATTACTTCTTTAAACTGGCCCCTGAAACTGACTATGTGGTGGAAGTGGAACGTCCGGGATTCCAAACCAAAGCAGAAAGCATTAGCACAAAAGGATTGCCTGATGAAGATACTATCCAGAACAATCTGAATGTGAGAAAAGCCGTGTATGTAGTAAAGGGAGCTATCAACGAGTTAGGAACAAATGCACCCGTTACTGGTGCTACTGTTACCTTGTTTGAAGTATATCCGAATGGAATGGAAAAAACTGTTTATTACATGAACAGCACACCTTACTATACTTTTGATGTAGACATGAATAAAGACTACAAAATAGTGACTAAGAAAGAAGGCTACTTTGCCGTAACTACCCCACTTGCTACCAGAGATTTAGGAACTATAGATACTATACGTAAGGATATCTCCATTGATAAACTGGTATTGAATAAGGAGTATACACTACAGAATGTATTGTATGAGTTTGGTAAGGCTACACTTACTGAAAACTCCAAAGCAGTATTGGATAATCTTTACAACATCCTGGTGGAGAACGGAAACTTTGTCATTGAGTTGAGTGCGCATACAGATGCGATTGGCAAAGATGCAGACAATCTTCGCTTGTCTCAAGCACGTGCGCAAAGCTGTGTAGATTATTTGATAAGCAAAGGAATTGCGAAGGATAGAATGGTGCCTAAGGGTTATGGCGAAAGCAAACCAAAGGTGCCTAACCAAACCGAAGAGGGTAAAGATGACCCGGCCGGTCGCGCTATTAACAGAAGAACAGAATTTAAGATTCTGAAAGGATAAAAAGAAAGAGCCCCGCGAAGCTGGGCTCTTTCTTTTTGAGGCCGATTCGTATTAGTAGCC
>CAYQRR010000252.1:0-4542 GCA_964419635.1 uncultured Chitinophaga sp.
TATATCGGGTCAGGTAGATAGCGGAGACGAAAAACAGTTTTATGAACTGAAACCAAGAATATCACGTTTGATTGATGCACAGAAAAAAGTATGTAATCAATACTTAGCGGATGCCAAGCGATTGATAAAAGACGGCAAAGCCGGAGAAAAAGAAGGCGAAGGCGGGTATGCCTTATATGCCTCACACAGAGGGTATCCGTCTAACTCTGCGCTCATTAAGTTTTTGAGTGAAGCCGGCATGAAGCAGATCATGCAAAGTGCCGAAAACCACTACCTGGGTGAACAACAAAAGCAAATGCCGGAAGTGGACAAGAACCTATACTTCTCTATAGACGAAAAAAACAACAGCGTAGAACTTACCGAAAAGGGAATTGAGCTGATTACCGGAGTGGGGGAAGACCCAAATTTCTTTGTAATTCCCGATATGGGCAGTGTGATTGCTGAAATTGAAAACTCCAATGCTTCGGCTGAAGAAAAAATGGCCAGCAAGGACGCACTAATCCGAGACTATAGTGAAAAGAGCGAGCGAATTCACTCCGTGAGTCAGTTATTAAAGGCCTATTCACTATTTGAGAAGGATGTGGATTATGTAGTGATGGATGGTAAAGTAAAGATTGTGGACGAAAACACCGGACGTATACTTGATGGCCGCAGATATAGCGATGGATTGCACCAGGCCATTGAAGCTAAGGAAAATGTAAAAGTAGAAGCGGCATCTCAAACGCTGGCTACCATAACTTTACAAAACTATTTCCGGATGTTTCACAAACTATGTGGAATGACCGGAACTGCTGAGACAGAAGCACAGGAATTTTGGGACATCTACAAATTAGAGGTTTCATCCATCCCTACCAACCGCCCGATTACGCGTAGCGATAAAGACGATTTAGTTTACAAGACCCGCAGAGAAAAATTCAATGCCATTATCGAAGAGATTCAAAAACTGACACAGGCCGGAAGACCTGTGCTGGTGGGCACTACTTCGGTGGATGTATCGGAATTGCTCTCAAGAATGCTGACACAGAAAAAAATTAAGCACAACGTACTGAATGCCAAGCAGCATCAGCGCGAGGCCGATATTGTAGCCGAAGCAGGAATTGCAGGCACGGTGACTATTGCCACCAATATGGCCGGCCGTGGAACTGATATTAAGATCAAGGAGGATGTTGTGAAAGCGGGTGGTCTTGCGATTATTGGTTCCGAGAGACACAATAGCAGAAGGGTTGACCGACAGTTGCGAGGACGTGCTGGCCGTCAGGGCGATCCGGGAACTTCGCAGTTTTTTGTATCCATGGAAGATGAATTGATGCGCTTATTTGGCAGCGACAGAATTGTGAAGGTGATGGACAAAATGGGGTACGAAGAAGGCGAAGTGATTCAACACAGCATGATTTCAAGTTCGATTGAGCGTGCACAGAAAAAAGTGGAAGAGAACGATTTCGGTATTCGTAAAAGACTATTGGAATATGACGATGTAATGAACCGGCAGCGCGATGTTATTTATACTAAACGCAGACATGCTTTGTTCGGTGACCAATTGGCCGTGGATATCAATAATAGTTTCTACGATTTGTGCGAAGAGTTGGTAAGTGCTTCCAAAGAAACTAAGGATTTTGATAGCTTTAAATTAGAAGTGATTCGTTTTTTCGCGCTCGATACCACTATCACCAAAGAAGAGCTTTACGGCAGCAACAGCGAACAGGTTACCGAGAAGCTTTTTAGCGAAGCTATGGAAGTGTATAAGCGGAAAACAGAGCGCATGACTCAGCAGATTATGCCGGTGTTGCACAATATTTATCAGCAGAGGGGCGATTCGGTTACCAATGTGGCCATACCGTTCAGCGATGGCAAACGAGGATTTAATGTATTGGTAGATTTGAAAGAAACACTGGCTAATAACGGTAAGGAGCTCATTACCGAGTTTGAGAAGAACATCACGCTAGCCATTATTGATGAAGAATGGAAAAACCACCTGCGTGCGGTGGATGACCTAAAACAGGAAGTGCAGTTAGCCACTTATGAGCAGAAAGATCCAATCGTTATTTACAAGAAAGAGGCTTTTAATCTGTTTACAAATATGCTAAGCAATGTAAATCGCGATATTGCATCCTTCTTATTTAAAGGACAACTGCCACAAACTGAGCCGGGGCAAATGAAAGAGGCCGAACAGCCGCAAAAAGCGTATGCGAAAAAGATACAAGAGAGCCGTGGCGCCATAGAGCAGAACCCATCTTATCAGAATAACGAGCAGCAGCCACAACAACCTATTGAAAAGAAACCGGAACCAATACGCGTGGGCGACAAAGTGGGCAGAAACGACTTGTGTCCATGTGGCAGTGGCAAGAAATTCAAAAAATGCCACGGTAAAGACTTAGATGACGAGTAAGGTTCGCCTATATTCCCGTATATATTACTGCATCGCTTATTCCATGAATAGGTCCTCCCCTACTTTTTCAGTTTCGTCACCGGAGTATCTTTTCAGAATGGAGTCCTCTACATAGATATAATCAAGTTCTCCTTTTCGGTTCCATTGCATTCTTCTCATCCGACTGCCGTATTCGGGATGTTTTACCTGCTGGAGGCTTTTCAATTGGCCATTATCGTAATATTCTGTGCGGGATAGCATAAATCCATACGGGTCATATACTTTCTCAATCTTCTTTTTGCCATAGCCATAGTAGCTAGTCCATCTCCCGATATCCCATCCTGATTTGTAATTACCCTTCATACGTAAACCGCCCGATAAATAGTAATAGCGCCATGTGCTGTCCATTAATCCATTTTTCATATACCCTTCCAATTGTAGCTTCGGTTGATCTGCATACCTCACTACCGCCCCGGTAAATGGCTTACCGTTATAGAAAAAAGTATCCGGTATAAAAGATAAGACCGATGCACTATCGCTGCGCAGCATCGGGGTAAATTTTAAAGCACCGGTGGATGAGGTAAGTGATTCTATATGCAGCTTACCCTCTTTATCAAAATCACTGTTGCAGGATGACAGGATGAAGCAGATGAAAAAAACCAGCAGTGGTGCTTTTAAATTAATCATATACAAGAATAACGTTTGACTTGATTTATGGAAAAATTACATATTCGGTATCCTACATTCAAAATTCAACTATGAAAAAAATTGCACTGCTCGTTATAGTGGCCACCTTGGTTGGTGCTTGCAGCAATAAGGAAGCAAAAGAATCCTACAAAGTATCAGAAAGCACAGCGGCTGCCGGCATGGCTAATGAACAAACTCTGAGTTATGAAGAAAAATCACCTCCATCTACTTTACCCGCCCCCGAAAGGTTGGAATTAAAAATTCCAGCTAAAATCATCAAGAACGCACAAGTGCAGTTTCAAGTAAAACAGCTGGAAGAAAGTCACACTCGAATACTCGCACTGCTAAAAAAAAATAACGCTTACATGGGAAGCGATAACCGCTCCACATCCGGTTATCAAATTCAATCGGATATCATTATTCGGGTGCCATCCGAAAATTTTGATGCGCTCTTAAAAGAAGTAATGACTGAAAGTATTTACACTAACTCCGCAAACTCCAGTGCAGAGGATGTAACAGCACAGTTCGTTGATATAGAAGCCCGATTGAAAACAAAGAAAAATGTGGAGCAACGTTATTCTGATTTGCTGCGCGAAGCCAAAAAAATTCAAGACATTCTGGACATAGAAGAAAAATTGCGTGTAATAAGGGAAGAAATTGAAAGTGCTGAAGGACAACTTCGCCTCTTGAAAGATCAGGTAAGCTATTCTACCATCTCGCTCAACTTGTATCAGAAATTAGATTATCAACCGGAGCCGGATATGGGATTTATTTCACATGTTTCAGAAGCTTTTGTAAAGGGATGGAGAAGCATGACTGATTTACTGATTGGGATTGTTCGGGTTTGGCCTTTCGTGCTCATCTGGATTGGTATCCTGTTCGTGATTTATAAGAAATTTTGGAGCAAGAAATAAAGACAAGCCCGCAGCAATTGCTGCGGGCTTAATTTTGTCGCTTAGCTTTCTACATTCGCAACATGGACATCATATATCAGTTCGTTTACATATTCCTGCATCTGGATGCTAAACTGGCAGAAATTCTTACCACCTACGGCACCTTAACCTATGCCATTCTGTTTCTCATCATTTTTGTGGAAACCGGATTCATCGTCATGCCTTTGCTACCCGGAGATTCATTACTTTTTGCAGCAGGAGCCCTGGCGGCCGCCACCGGAAAACTTGAACTTGCTATTTTAATTCCGCTATTGATTACCGCTGCGTTGCTAGGCGATAATGTAAACTACTTTGTAGGTAAGTTCTTTAGCAACTATATAAAATCGCGTGAGAAAATTTTGTTCTTCAGGCGTGAGTATCTAACACAAACCGAAGATTTTTATGCTAAGCACGGAGGCAAAACAGTAATTATGGCCAGGTTTGTTCCTATCGTGAGAACGATAGCCCCTTTTGTGGCCGGAGCCGGAAGCATGGAATACCCAAGATATATCCTTTTTTGTGTAGCCGGAGCCGTATTGTGGGTAGCGGGGATTACTA
>CAYQRR010000253.1:0-4535 GCA_964419635.1 uncultured Chitinophaga sp.
CCGGCATAGATACTGACCAGGCAACTGCGTTCACTCATTATAGACAGAGTGCCATAATGAGAAACCACCCAGGTGTTGTCGGCAAAGGCCTGCAAACTGGTGTCGAAGTATACCGGGGGAGTGGTTAATAACTGTAGCCTACAGTCCCCTTTTAAGTAATTCTCCGTAGTATTTAAGTCCTGCACATTCAGCGTCTTTTGAACAGGGGTACGCATCACCAACTGCGCATCATTGTTACTATAATTTGCCTGCAAACAGGATAGACTAAAGGGAGCAAGCGGCACATCGATGGCAATAATATTGTGCTTGCCGGCAGTTAGTTCCACGTTCTCTTTTCGGATAGCTGGTATGGTATGTAATTCTATATCATATACGCCCACCGGATCCAGATAGAGGGTGTCCGGATTTCCTTTTTCGTTTAAGGTATGAATGAAATTGTATAGCATTTTTCGGCTGGCATGGTCGTAAAGCGTAAATGGAATATTGGTGACACCAGGTTGTGTATTTGCATCCAGGAGATTAATCTGCGTGGTAGTCGTGTTCAGTGTTTGTTTGATAATCACCCCCACGGTGTTATAAAAAGCAGAATCTGTTTGGGTGTCAAGAAAGGTACCAATGCATTTAAATTTTTCGGCATTCTTCTCGCCCACATTGAGCCCAACTATAAAGGGACGCACAGTGATTCTTTTTTCAATTAACTGTTGGGAACTGCTACAGGGATTGCCATCGCAGTTTTCGTTGCCGTCTGTAATAATGATTATGGAGTTCAGGCTCTTGGAGTCAGCCGGAAAATCGGCAGGAGCCTGAAGCAAAGAATAAGCAATAGGCGTCATGCCCTGAGGCGATATTTTTTGAAGTGCCAGCTGAATGTTTGCTGCATTATTTTTGGCAAAGGGCACTAATAGTTTACTGTCTTTGCAATTGCGGTCGGCTCGCGGACTTTGATACCCAAACGCCCGAACAGCAAACTGCACATTCGGGTTCTTCTTTTCTACAGAATCGATCAGCTTATACAATAACTCTTTGGCTACATCAAATTTCTTCCTGCCATTCCAATCTTCTTTCATACTGCCCGATACATCGAGCAAAAATAAAACGCGGCTTACGGTGGGCCTGTATACTTGTGATTGTTGTGCATACATCGTTTGCACTCCTAAAGAGCACATGCAAAGGAACAGACAGCGGTAAAAAATGGTGTTGCACATCTTTGTGGAAACGGAATGTAGGCCAATAATTTTCAAAAATGCAGGAAGTCTTTTTTTTTACTTTCGGGTATGCATGATAAACTCATAAAAAACAGAATTGCACCGGTATTGGGGTTGCTTGTATTGGTGTGCGGAATTTGTTCTGCCTTTCTATGGAAAAACTTTGAAAGCGATAAATTCAAAATATACTTCGATGAAAAATTGATTCAGGGAAAACAAGTGTATTTGTCGGAGAAAGTATCGGATCTTTCCCAATACAACCGCCCGAACATTATTCTCATTTTGGCCGATGATTTAGGCCAAACTGATATCTCGCTTTATGGCAACACCCGCATTTCCACGCCAAATATCGACCGCCTGGGGATGAATGGAGTTACGTTTACCGAAGGTTATATCTCCTCTCCGGTTTGCTCTCCTTCGCGTGCCGGATTGCTCACCGGACGTTACCAGCAAAGGTTTGGACACGAGTTTCAACCGAATCTCCGCTACTTAAAAAACATGGCCGAGTATTATGGATTCAAAATTCTGCCCCGGTTTAAACCACTTTCGCCTATTAAAACCAAGGAAGTTCCGGAGGTAAAGGAGCGCCTGAGACAAGGACTGCCGCCCTCTGAAATTACCTTAGCCGAACTATTAAAAAAGTACGACTACACCACAGGCATTATTGGCAAATGGCACCTGGGGGCTGCTGACTTTGCCAAGCCCTGTGCCCGTGGATTCGATTACCAGTATGGCTTTTACGAAGCCTTTACGATGTATGCCGAACGAAAAGACACTGCTATCATCAGCCGGCCGGTGAAGAGTGATTTTATGGATGTGCATCAGTGGAAAACAGCAGAAGGAAGACAAGGCAACTGCGCTATTTTACGCAACTGCTGTGAGCGGATGGAAGAAGATAAATACCTGACCGATGCTCTGACCACCGAGGCCATTTCTTTTATCCAGCGAAGCAAAAACAATCCGTTCTTTTTGTATTTACCTTACAATGCTCCTCACGCCCCGCTGCAAGCCCAGAAAAAATACTACGAACAATTTGCCCATATCACCGACCCCGTAAAACGCACCTACGCGGCCATGATTAAAAATCTGGATGATGAAGTAGGCCGGCTGATGAACTACGTGGAATCGCAAGGGCTTATGGAAAACACCCTCATCATTTTTTTGAGCGACAATGGAGGTGCGGTTTACAATGGCAGCACGGATAATGCTCCCTTTCGGGGGGGCAAGCTCACTAACTTTGAAGGAGGCATTCGCGTGCCTTTTATGATGCACTGGAAAAATCATATACCGGCACATTCCGTGGTGCATCATCCGGTGATGTCGCTGGATGTATTTGCCACTATTGCGGCTGTGATTGGCATTGAATTGCCCGCGGATAGAAACTTTGACGGGGCTAATCTGATGCCCTGTGCCACGGGAACCAACAAAAATGCTCCGCATGACAAGCTATTCTGGAGAAGCGAATTCAACAAGGCTGTGAGAAAAGGAGAATGGAAAATGATGTTGAACGAATTTGACGGACAAAATTTTCTGTATAGGGTTACAGCCGATAGCACCGAGCTAAAGAACCTGTATGACAGCGAACCTGCGGTGGTGAAAGAACTTACCAAGGAGATTAATCAATGGGAAAACGATATGGTAGCTCCCATGTGGCCCCGCGTAGTGAACTACGTTTACAAAGATGAGCAAGGAAAAACCACCTTTGCTTTTTAGTAATCGCCCAGCGTTTCTTCGAGTTGAGCCAGTGCTTGTGCCAGCTGAGCATCGTTGGGCGCTACGCCATGCCATTTGTGTCCGCCTTGCATAAAGTCTACCCCATAACCCATCAAGGTGTGCAGGATAACAAACACGGGCTTGCCTTTTCCGGTTCTAGATTTTGCTTCTTTCAAAACATCAACCACCGCCTGCATGTTGTTCCCTTCTTTTAATTCCAGCACATCCCAGCCAAAGGCTTCCACCTTGGCTTTGAGGTCGCGGTGACTTAATACCTGGTCGCAGGTGCCATCAATCTGCGCATTGTTGTAGTCGATGGTGCATATCAGATTATCTACTTTATTATGCGGAGCAAACATGAGAGCCTCCCAAATTTGACCTTCCTGAAATTCGCCATCACCATGCAGCGAATAAACAATGGACTTATCACCATTCAGTTTCTTTGAAAGGGCTGTACCTATGGCCATACTCATCCCCTGCCCCAACGAACCGGAGGCTGCGCGAATGCCGGGCAAATGTTCATGTGTAGTCGGGTGACCTTGTAGCCGCGTGTTCAACTTGCGAAAAGTAGCCAACTCTTTTTTATCAAAGTAACCGGCATGTGCCAATACGCTATACCAAACCGGACTTATGTGGCCGTTGCTAAGGTAAAACACATCTTCACCGGCAGCGTCCATGCTAAAGTTTTTATGGTGGTTCATCACCTCAAAATACAAGGCCACAAAATATTCGGTGCAACCCATAGAACCACCCGGATGACCACTGTTAACGGCATGAACCATGCGAACAATATCTCTTCTTACCTGAGAAGCAATGCGTTTTAATTCATCTGTGGAAGCCATACGCGGTGTTATTTGCAGGTGAAAATAAAGTTGCCCGCAAGATGGGTCTTTTAAGATTTAAACTGAATGTGGATTTAGCTGCTTTTGATAGTTTTGAGCCATGAGTTTACAACTGAAAAACAAAGTAAGAATAGTTACTGCTGCCTCGCTTTTTGACGGGCACGATGCAGCTATCAATATCATGCGCAGGATTATGCAGGCGAAGGGCGCGGAGGTGATTCATCTGGGCCATAACCGCAGCGCGCAGGAAATTGTGGAGTGTGCCATTCAGGAAGATGTGCAGGGCATTGCGGTAACGAGTTACCAGGGCGGGCACATCGAGTTCTTCAAATACATGTATGATTTGCTGAAGGAGCGCAACTGCGGACACATCAAAATTTTTGGCGGAGGAGGTGGAACTATTTTACCGACAGAAATTGAGGAGCTTCACAAATACGGCATCGCAAAAATTTATTCGCCTGATGACGGACGTAAGATGGGATTGGAGGGAATGATTGAGGACCTCCTCCAAACCTCCTCCGAAGGAGGAGGGTTAAACAGCCAGCTAAACGGTGAATTGAAAAATTTAAACACGACTGACTGGAAAATCTTAGCCAAAGCAATTTCTATTGCTGAAGATGGCAACTTCGAAAAAATAAAAGGCGACCTGAAAGCCTCTCCTTCGGAGAGGTTTGGAGAGGTGCCTGTTCTCGGAATCACAGGCACCGGTGGCGCAGGAAAAAGTTCTGTGACCGATGAAATCGTTCGCAGGTTATTGAAGAACTACAAAGACAAA
>CAYQRR010000254.1:0-4510 GCA_964419635.1 uncultured Chitinophaga sp.
CATGGAGCTAATGTAGAAAGTTGCAATAAAAACCCCCGCCTGCAAACGCAGTGCGGGGGCACACCAAAAACCAAAACTATGGACTAAGAAGCTTTAGAGAGATATTGGTTCAAACGATATTTTAGAAGAAAAGTTGTTTGCTCCAACTTTCTGATTTTATCTCTCAGTCGATTGCGTAACACCATTTCACCCAAGGTCACATGAATTGTGCCGGACTCGGGCGCTGTAAACCGTTGACCTGCGGACTCTACCTCTTCCAGCACTTTTTTCATAAACCCTTTTACTTGTGCGGTTTCTGTTTTCAGATTGCGGAGAAAATCTTCGTTTTCTCCGTATACAACGGTATGAAGCAGCTGATCAATATTGGCTTCCAAAGCGACTAACTGTTCGGTATATGCCAACAAATTGCTCATCCACTCGTTATATAAACCTCCCAAAAGAACTTCCTGGTTGTTTCTGAACATAAGCACCTCCTTCTTTTTATCTGACTAAATAGATAAACGAATGGATGCATGCAATTGATATGTCTTTTACGTAGTTTTAAGTAAAATGACAATTCCGTGACAAAACTTCAAGTCTACTTGACCTTAACCTTCATCTGCCGCGAAAAAGACTCTTCCAACGAAATAAGCGTTTCGGTTCGGCTGATGCCTTCTATTTTTTGAATTTTATCATGCAGCACTTCACGCAGATGGTTGGTATCGCGACAGACAATCTTGAGAAATAGCGAATAATTGCCGGTAGTATAGTTGCATGAAAGCACCTCATCAATTTTGCGTAATTCTTTCACTACCCGGTCATACGAATCGCTCCGAATCAAATATACACCAATGAAGGCAGTAATATCCATTCCCAACTTTGCCAAATCAATTTGCAGTTGTGGATTTTTCACAATGCCCAACTTCTCCATTTTATTCATACGCACATGCACCGTGCCGGGGGAAATGAATAACTTCTTCCCTATTTCAGTGTAAGGCATAAAGGCATTTTCCATGAGCAGATTCAATATCTGCATATCGGTATTGTCAATTTGATAATGCAAAGGCATAATTTCATTAGTATTTTATCACAATACTAACAAAATAAGCAATATACTATCAATTACACATATTTAATCAATATTAGTTACATTATTATCAATACTATGAAGGCAGCTATTATATTTGCATCAACGTTCTAATCAATATATTGTTGGGTGATGAAATTTGGCAGACATGCCCTCCTGTCTCGGGGGTAAGGAGTCCGGAATAAAGCACCAGGTCAGCACGATGCGCAAGCATTCTGCTGACTTGATTGTCTAACCGCCTTGTGTAGGTTCGAGTCCTACTCCAACAGCATTTTTTTTTGCAGAACACCGGCAGCCCACACCGCGGGTTGCCCGGATACACAGGCCGATTATTCCTCTTTTTAAATATAAATTCATGATGCGTGCACTGCATGCTGTTTTTACATTTTTGGTTTTGTTAGTATTCAACGTTGTTACCTTACCGGTGGATATTCTTGTTCGGTTGCTCGCAGTGCTCAGCGATGCCGAAGATTAAACCACATCGGCACCCCGCAGGCCTACCAACCTTTTTTATTTTCGTTATTAAAAAAAGATGGGCAGCTACGTAGACAATAACCTTTTGAAAGACGAGCAGGTGATCTATGAAACCAAGTATCACTGGAAGATTTTCTTTACTCTCCAGGGCTTATTCACCCTGTTTATTGTGCCGGCTCTCAAGCGCTGGAGCGATGAGTTTGTGGTTACCAACAAGCGCCTGATATGCAAAACAGGTTTGATTTCGCGCAAAACGCTTGAAATGAATCTCAACAAAATTGAAACAGTTAATGTGGACCAAAGTATCCTCGGTCGCTTATTCGGCTATGGAACCATCACCATTATTGGAACCGGTGGCACCCGCGAGGCATTTGAGGACATTGCCGCTCCGGTGGAGTTCAGAAAAAGATTTCAGGAGGTAGCAGCTTAGTCGTTTCATCATATGAAGAAGAAAGACGCGGACAAAAACGAAACTCCTTTGGAGATAGATACGGAGTTACTCCGAAGCTATATGATGGGAGCCGCTAATCCAAAGTATAGCAATAAGGTGAATGAGCTCACCGAAGCGATAGACCTACACCTGGAAGAAAAACAAGTAGGTAAAGGAAAAATAGCCCCGGAGGACGCTCTGTTTCATCAGCTCGAAAAATTTGAAGAAGCCCTGGACAGGGCTATTGCCTCGGGGCAACTGGAACTACGCGTAGTGCACGGGTTTGGCAAAGGCAAACTGAAAGCAGAAATTGAAAAACGGCTTCGGCAACACAAGCACGTTCGCTCCTTTACTAACGACTACCACATGCGCTACGGCTACGGCAGCACCCTCATCCTGCTCAAATAATTCCTATTTGCCATACAGCGGCAACCAACTTCTTGTGAATTGTGGATAACGTGTGGATATAGGCCCGTATATTTACCGACACAAAATGAACATCATGAAAAACAGACCAATGATTATGACGATTTGCTGTGCCTTTTTGAGTTTGGGAGCATGGGCACAAAACGAACAAGCCTATAATAAAGCTACGGCCCTGCCCACAACACCCGATGTGCCTAAGGTGCAGGGAAAAGAGGTGACCATTGTGCTAAAAAACACGGCTGAAAAATCGGTAGCCGTATTTGCCGGACCTAAAGAAGAAATCAGAAATCCGAAGATAACTCCCGTAGGCGGTCTTAGTTCTAACAAATTGTATATCCGCGAAAACGATGTGGTGTGCATCATGACTCCGGAGAATACCCCCAAGGCCTGCGCCATTGCAAAGCCGGGAATTACCTCCATAGAAATTAACTCTTCGGCCACCACCTTATCGGGGAAGTAGCCGTAGTACACAAAAAATCTAAAATCCCGATGAACTCCATCGGGATTTTTTTTTGAATCAGCCGGATGCTAATAACTTGCCACGCTTAGTATTGCCTGCCGGGGTATTTGCCCATTTGTCAGTTGGCACAGGCATTGATACAATCAAGCATTCATACAAAACGAGAAACAATGAAAGAGATGGACAGCATGAACTTTATACAACAACCGGTGAACGATGATGAAATGGATTTTCTGCCTATTCTACCCGATGAAGAAGGGGCCGATGGTAAAAAATTAGATATCCCCGAAGCACTTCCGATTCTGCCTTTGCGCAACACGATATTATTTCCGGGGGTGGTATTGCCCATTACCATTGGGCGCGACAAAAGTATTACGGCTGTCAAAGAGGCATATAAAACCAATAAGTTGCTCGGGGTAGTTGGACAAACTGACGGTAACATTGAGGAACCCGAATTCAACGATTTATTTAAAGAGGGCACCGTGGCGCAAATTATGCGCATGATTAAGATGCCCGATGGCAGCACGACCGCTATCATACAAGGACGCAACCGCTTTTTGACTAAAGAACTGCTGCAAAGCGAGCCATTTATGAAGGCTACAATTGAAGTACTGCACGATGTGATGCCTGTAAACGATAAAGAGTTTGACGCTACCATGAGCAGCATCAAAGATCTGGCCGGCAATATCATTTCCATGAATCCGCAGGTGCCCAGCGAGGCAGCCATTGTGCTTAAGAACATTGGCAATCCGGTTACCCTATCGCATTTCATTTCTTCGAACCTGAATATTCCCACCCTTGAAAAGCAAAAGCTGCTTGAAATAGGCGATATGAAACACCGCGTTACCGTTATTCTGGAGCACCTAAACAAGGAAATTCAGATGCTGGAAATGAAAAACCAGATACAAGGCAAGGTGCGTCAAGAAATTGATAAACAACAGCGCGACTACTTTCTATCGCAGCAGTTGAAAACCATACAAGACGAGTTGGGCATGACCGGTGCCGACAAAGATGTGCAGCGCCTGAAAGAAAAGCTGGCCAAGGTTCAGCTTCCCCTAAAAGCCAAAGAACAAGTAGATAAAGAACTGGAGAAACTGCAACGAATGAATCCGGCTGCTGCCGATTATTCTGTGGTGCTCAACTATGTGGACGTAATACTCAGTTTGCCCTGGGGCGTGTATACCAAAGACAACTTTAATGTAAAGCATGCCAAAAAAGTGCTGGACAAAGACCACTACGGAATGGAAAAAGTAAAGGAACGCGTGCTAGAGTATCTGGCAGTTTTAAAACTAAAAGGCGACATGAAAAGCCCTATACTGTGCCTGGTGGGGCCTCCCGGTGTAGGCAAGACCAGCTTGGGGCAAAGCATTGCCAATGCCCTGGGGCGCAAGTATGTCCGCATAGCTTTGGGAGGTCTGCATGATGAAGCCGAAATACGCGGACACCGCAAAACATACATTGGAGCCATGCCCGGTCGCATTATTCAAAGCCTGAAGAAAGCCGGCACGTCTAATCCCGTATTTATACTGGACGAGGTAGACAAAGTGGGAGCAGATTACAAAGGTGACCCGTCCTCGGCCCTGCTAGAGGTGCTGGACCCCGAGCAAAATCATGCTTTTTACGATAACTATCTGGAACTGGAATACGACCTGAG
>CAYQRR010000255.1:0-1278 GCA_964419635.1 uncultured Chitinophaga sp.
CACTTTGGGGCGACCCGCCTGCATAAATTGCAACAAAGCCATTTGAGCGGTGGCATCCTGCATCGCTACGCGGTCGGGTGCAAAGTCTACGTATGAACTGCCGCGCTTAAAGTCTTCCAGCTTTTGCGAAGCATGCAAATGCGAGTAGAGAATCTTTTCGGTAAGGGTTAATGGACGGTTAAGCACCTGACGGGCTGCAGCAATTTTTGAAGGAAGTTCTGCATAAACCTTTTTAATCATTTCAATGTCGTAGGCCATTGGTAAGTGTTTAGTTTGAGTAATTCAGACGTTACAAAAGCAGGGCAAATGTAAGAGGATTTGGGAAAGGGGGAAAGTGAATTAGCGAAAATTCGCTAACTGAGCCCATGGGCAGGCAGCACTGTCCAATTCGCCTCGATGGCTCTGCGCAAATGTTATTTTTATGCCTTCAACACCCAATCCATGAACCCTTCTTCGTCTGCCATCACTGTGCAAATTACTTTACCCACCACCCCGGAACGGGCCTGGGATTATTTTACTGCGCCTGCACACATTACGCAATGGTATTTTGCCAGCGATGACTGGCACGCCCCGGCTGCACAAAACGATTTGCGGGCAGGAGGGCGGTTCAGTATCCGCATGGAGGCCAAAGACGGCAGCTTCGGGTTCGATTTTGAAGGGGAGTATAGCCAGGTAATGCCGCCCGAAGTACTGGCCTATGGCATGAGCGATGGCCGGCAGGTAAACACTCGGCTGAAATCCACGTCAGAAGGTGTGGTATTGACCCAAACCTTTGACCCGGAAACGGTGAACCCGCTGGAGATGCAGCGTGAAGGCTGGCAAATGATATTGAATAACCTGAAGAAATATGTGGAGCGGGCCGAAGCCCTGTGAGGGGCTAGGGGAGCACCCAAGGCTCTTACCTTCGTAAAGGCAGCAGCCAAATCGGCTGTTACTCCGCAGCAAACAGCACCGTGCTTTTGCCGCCTTGCCCAATTTTAAAGTCTACTCAACCAGCTTCTGCATAGGCCTGCAAAATACAATACCCGTATTCCCCAACGGGCTGCTGTGCCCCATTGGCAGTGCCGTATCACCTCCTACTCTGCCTTCGTAGCCCCCACATCGGGACGTAATAGAACAAGTGATGGGTGGTACTGAAATGTGATACCCAAATTACTGCCGGTGGCTACTCGTGTGCAAGCGCACCGAAAGCGTTTGCAGAGGTGCAGTATGCGGTTTATACCTTTTAGTATGCGGTTTATACCTATTAGTCTGTGGTTTATACCATTTAGTCCGTGG
>CAYQRR010000255.1:1288-4433 GCA_964419635.1 uncultured Chitinophaga sp.
AGCCCAACAAAGACCGCTAAAATCTTTGAAGCTATGACTAAGGCTTTTGTAAAAGACAATCCAAAGCCGAAACCAAAAAAGAAAAGTGAGGGTAAAAAGTAAAGTAATACTTTAATAAATAGGGCTTTTGCTGTAACAGATATATAGACGCCTTCGTGGTTTATACTCAAAAACGCTGTGGCTGGAGATAGACAGAGTATTTTGCGCTGATAATGAAATCGGCCCTGTTTATGGGGACAATGAGCCGGGGAGCGAGTGGCAAAGGCGAGTGGCAGGAGGGCAGGCACCTGTAAACAGACAATATTCCTTTTCCAATGCCTTCGGCCTTAGCCAAAGGAAACAGCCGCGGGCTTTGTACCAAAGGCTCCGCGCTGCATAACAAATGCGCTGTTGCTTATCATTTATTGACCATTGAAATGGCTCCTCTATGCTGGTTTGCTACAAGGCATTTTGCTGCCTGCGCAGTACGTGGGCCAGCACCATGCGCACCTCATTGCCGTCATACTTTTCGCCAAATTTGCGAAACACAGCCGCCACCGTTTTTTCTTCGCTGTTTTGCAAAAAAGCCGCCAGGGTATCCACCATATCGGCCGGGAGCACGTCATATACATTTACATCGCCTGTTTGTATCCAGCGGGCCAGATGCCCTTTAATGGTGCCTGCTGTAAGGCTGCGGATAGTCGCTATTTCTGCAATGGTTTTGCCCTGCCGCAGCAGGTCGAGAGTATCTTTATAAGTGCCCCCTTTTTCTTTTTTGCCCGAGGTGGTAGAGGCATGGATGGGTTTTAAATCGGCCTTAGAAAACCGCACCGTGCCGCTATACAGGGTCTGGTCCATAAAAGTAGCCTGATACAACTGGTTGGTTTTGCTCCAGAAACTTTCCTGCACGTATTGCAGCACTTCCACATAGCGTTTCACTTTGCTTTTGTAGGCCACATCGGCAATGTGATTGTGCAAAGGGCCAATGAGTCCGTTAAAAATCTGGTGGGTAAAATACTCCACAGCTTTGTGGCCACGCTCCAGCACGGGCGCCACCTGTGTGGCATCGCGGTTGAACTCGCGGAGCAGTTGGTTGAGCTGAGATTCAAACTTTATAGAGGTATTTACAATCGACTCAATGGTACCGGTAATGGTTTCAAACAAAGCGAGTGCTTTTTCTTTATCGGGGATTTCTTTTTCGAAGAGCACTTCTTTCCATTCGGCAATGCGCTCGCGCAGTTTATTAAAATCAAAGAGGCGCTTCAGCTGATAATTGGCGTATTCTATTTTGGCCTCTTCCAATTGAGTTTTCAGTTCCTCGGTACCGTGGTGCGACTCGCTGAAGTCGGTTATTTTTTCATCGCCATGCAGCGAGTTTTGAGTAATCAGCGAATGCAGCACGATGCCTTCCAGGGTGCGGCAGCGCGACAGCGCCACATACACCTGCCCCGCAGCAAAGGAATGGCCGGCATCTATAATCACTTTATCGAAGGTGAGGCCCTGGCTTTTGTGAATGGTGATAGCCCAGGCCAGCCGCAGGGGATATTGGCTAAAGGTGCCGGTAACGTCTTTTTCTATCTTATCGCTCTTTTCATCTACGGTGTAGGTCACGTTTTCCCACACTTCTTTTTTGAGCAGATAGTCTTCTCCGCTATCGTTAAAGGTCACCGTAATTTCTTTACCGTCTATGTGCGACACCCTGGCCAGCTTGCCGTTAAAATACTTGCCGCCCTCGGCATCGTTGCGCGTAAACATCACCTGCGCGCCTACCTTCAATATCAATTGACGATCGCAGGGGTAAATGTGCTCGGGAAAATCTCCGGTTATTTCGGCCTCAAAACCATAAGGCCGGGCATCAAGCCGCTGAAGTTCTTTTTCGTTGACCTGGTTCGCCTTATTGTTGTGGGTAGACAGTAGAATATATCCCTCTTGCGGACGAAAGTCGGGTTGATAGCGTTCTTTCAGGGCTTCGTAGTCGCTTTCGTCCATCTGCCGGTGGCGGATGTTGTTCAGCAACTGCACAAACTTGCGGTCGCTTTGGCGGTATATCTTTTTGAGCTCTATCTCGGCTGCGTTCAGTTGCTTCCACACCAGCGAATCGAAAAAATAAGGACTGGAGTAATAGTTTTTGAGCACGGCCCATTCCTGTTCTTTCACCACAGGAGGCAACTGATGCATGTCGCCAATGAGCATTACCTGTACCCCTCCAAAAGGTTTTTGATTTCTGCGCACCGTGCGCATCACAAAATCCATGGCATCCAGTATGTCGGCCCGTACCATACTCACCTCATCCACTATGAGCAGTTCCATTTCCTGAATCACCTTGCGTTTTTCGCGCCTGAATTGCAAATGCTCTACCAGCGCCCTGCGGTTAGTAATCAGATTGAGATTAACGGCATCGCTGTTGGGAATAAAGGAAGTGAGCGGCAGATTAAACTGTGAATGAATCGTCACCCCACCGGCATTGATGGCCGCCACCCCGGTGGGGGCTACTACCACAAAATTTTTAGTGGTCTTTTGGGCGATTTGGCGCAGCAGGGTTGTTTTGCCCGAGCCGGCTTTACCGGTCAAAAAGAAATGTTTATGGGTATAGAGGGCAAATTGTTCGGCTAATTCGAACTCGGCATTTTGCATAGCGCTGCGAATATAGATTTCCTGCATCCTTTATAGCATCTGCCCAATGCCTCGGGTTTGCTATTGCTTGTTGAAAGAATAAGTTTGCATGGCTGTGAATCTTTCCGAACAAATAAAGCTGGCTCTCCGCGCCATCCGTGCCAACATTCTGCGCACCTCCTTAACGGTGTCCATCATCATGTTTGGCATCACCGCGCTCATTGGTATACTCACTGCCACCGAGGGCATCCGCACCAAAATGGTGAGCAGCTTTACCGAAATGGGCAGCAATACCTTTACCATCCGGGGCGAGGGAAACATTCGCAAACGAGGCGGTCCGCGCAAAAACCGAAAGTCTGAAAACCCACCCATATCCTTACAACAAAGCCGGCAGTTTAAAGAAACGTTTCAGTATCCTGCGGTGGTGTCGGTAAACTGTGCGGCCAACAGCATTGCCATCGTCAAATACCAATCAAAAAAAACCAACCCCAATGTGCGCATTATCGGGGGCGATGAAAACTAGACCCGTATGCTCAGCACGCAGTTGGCGGCG
>CAYQRR010000256.1:0-4422 GCA_964419635.1 uncultured Chitinophaga sp.
TCGGCAATTTCTTCGTGATTGTGCTGGCCATCGGCATCAAACATCACCAGGTATTGAGCCCCCAGCGAATGAGCGTAATCTACTCCCGTTTGCAAAGCAGCTCCCTGGCCAAGATTCAATTCATGCTTTAAATAATGGACCGGAAGATTCACCAGTGCATCGGCCGTATTGTCGGTGCTGCAATCATCAATCACCACAACTGTGTAACCTGCCTCTATCAATGGAGCAACGGTGGTTGCAATCACCGCCCCCTCATTGTAAGCGGGAACTATTACAAATATGTTTTGATTGTCCGTTGTGTTCATCTTCATTCCGCTTCTACTTCTGAGTGCCTGTTTCTCCACTGAAATATATAATAGTATAGTACTACACTCATCCCACTCACAAAGAAAACAATTGCATATGGACGCGTACAATCATCACAAAAAAACTCTCCGGCCATCCAGGTGCCGTTGGCGCAAATCCAGAGCGTAACAGCTATGTTGTGCATCAAATCAGAGGTATTTCTGCGACTCCGCCAGGTAATATGCATTGCAATGAGCACCGTTGGGATAATCATGATCATACCTGGCACTTTCCAGCTCAAAACCCAACAGGTGTCTTTCAATAGCCAAAGCGCTACATGCAGGTTTTCATACTCTCGTAGTTTACGTAACATAAACATCTTTGTGGTGAATATAAATTTTGAGTTGTAATGTTGTGGTGTGCAATGGTTCAAAAATATTCTGAAAAGCATGGTGTATACCAACCTGTTTATCGGGGCATGTGCCGTAGCGATGTTTTATCATTCCAGAATAATTATGGGGCTTCATGCTCCGGCATTTACCACAACTGCATTTATCTTTTTTTCAACTGTATCGGCCTATTCCATTCTCAAAATCAGACCCTTCCTGAGCAAAACTCATACAGCAGCCAGTGATTATACTTTGTGGCTAGCCAAAAATAAAGTCTCCGCTTATACCGTACTTGCAAGCGCAAGCATAATTGCCGGTTTATTAGCGTTTACACTTAGCGCAATACAACTAGCGTTGGTAATCCTTGCTGGTTTCATTACGTTAGTCTATAGCATTCCTTTTATTGGTAATTTTAGCCTTCGGGGTTTAGGAATTCTCAAAACCTTTTTTGTTGCTGTTGTATGGATAATCATGACTACTATCATATCCTTTGATGCAAATATCCATGACTTAGGTGACAAGATGATTTCTGTGATGCTTTCTAACCTCTTCTTCATTTTACCGCTTTGCATCGCATTTGAGATAAAAGATATGGATGATGATGAAGCTGCCGGTCTGCTTACCATACCGATGTATTTAGGCATTGGCAAAACTAAAATGCTGGCCATAGCAATCCCCATCTGCTACATATCAGCGTCATTTATCATTTTTGCATATAACGGTGCAGGAGCGCTTACAGAACCGGCACAAACCATTACTACCATGCTACCCTCTATTGCATCTGTAGTTGTGTTGCAACAATTGAACAAAGAAAGTAGTAGCTATTATTTCCAGGTATTGATAGATGGGCTAATGCTTCTCCAATTTTTGTGCACTTTTATTGCTTATTCTTAAAATGGGAAGACTCAAAACCAGCATAACTCTTTTTGGCATCACTGCAGCCCTCTTATTGTGTCTAGAACTTATTTCCAGATACCTACTGTCTCAGATTTATAATCGTTCGTTTGATTCCTCCTTGATTATTGAAAATAAATATGGTCGCTCGGCAGGTTTAAAAGCCAACACCCATGGTAAGGTTTGGGGCCATCGTTTTACGACCGATGAAATGGGAGGACGGATAACGTATGGCAAAAAGAAGAACAAACGTATTGGCAAAAAGAAGTGGCTTTTCATCGGAGACTCGGTAACAGAAGGAGTTGGGGTTGATGATTATTCTCATTATTCAAATCTATTCTCGCAAGAAAATGAGAGCTATGACGTTCGGAACATCTCTTTAATTGGCTACGCTACCACTGATTATGTAGCGGTAATTTCGCACCTGATGGCACAGGATAGCGCCATAGAAAGGGTTTCGGTATTTTATTGTTTAAATGATGTGTATGGCAGTTCCAAGACTAATGAATTGCCAGTGATGGCACGCAATGGGATTTTCTATCGCGCAAATCATCTACTGGCAGAGCAATATGCCTCCTATCGGTTACTCAAGTTGTGTATGCTACAAAATGCAAGTAAGTATTTTGAATATGACCTACAGTTCTACAAACAAGACAACTTCCATTACAAACAAGCCATGAATGATTTACAAAAATGTGACTCCATCTGCCAAACCCGGCAAGTTAAGTTTGATGTGGTGCTACTCCCCTACAAATCGCAGCTAACCGAAAACAAGAACCGCGCGCCTCAAGATTTGATAAGCGGGTCTTTAACCGCAGGAGATATCCAATTTGTTGATGTCACCGACTTTCTGGCAAGTCAACAAAATACAGATAAAATGTATTTGTGGGCAGACGAAATACACTTTTCCGAATCCGGACACCGGGCAGTGGCTACTTACTTGCAGCAAGCACTGTATCGATAATAACGAAGTGTATATATTCGCCACTACAACAAATTGAACCATGATTAGAAATAACTGGACTATTGAAGAAATCCGAAACATTTATAACAAACCGGTTTTAGAACTTATTTATCAGGCATCTACCGTACACCATCAATACAACACCACAGGCGAAGTGCAGGTTTGCACTTTACTATCTGTAAAAACCGGAGGATGCTCCGAAGATTGTTCCTATTGCCCACAAGCTGCACGATATAATACCGGTTTGGAAGCCCATAAGCTAATGAGCTACGAAGAGGTCGTAAATAAAGCACTGGATGCCAAAAACGGAGGATCTACCCGATTTTGCATGGGTGCAGCTTGGAGAAATGTGCGAGACAATTCCGATTTTGATAAGGTAATTGACATGGTAAAAGGGGTGAATGCTGTGGGACTGGAAGTGTGCTGCACATTGGGAATGCTAACCGAGGAACAAGCTAAACGTTTAAAAGAAGCCGGTCTGTATGCCTACAACCACAACCTTGATACGTCCGATGAACACTATGGCGAAATTATTACTACCCGCACCTATGACGACCGTTTGGAAACACTGAACAATGTGGAAAAAGCGGGGCTGAGTGTATGCTGTGGAGGCATTATTGGGTTAGGAGAAACTGATGAAGATCGTATCAAACTGCTACACACTTTAGCCACCAGGGCTCAGCATCCGGAGAGTGTGCCGGTGAATGCTTTGGTATCTGTTAAAGGTACTCCCCTTGAAGGAAAAGAAAAAGTAAAAGTGTGGGAGATGGTTCGCATGATAGCCACTGCAAGAATTTTAATGCCCAAATCAATGGTTCGACTAAGCGCAGGGCGCAATGATATGACTTACGAACAGCAAGCGCTTTGTTTTATGGCAGGAGCTAACTCCATTTTCACCGGAGAAAAATTACTCACTACCCCCAACCCTGATTTTGATGCAGACAAGGAAATGTTCTCACTTCTTGGTTTAACCCCACGTGAATCTTTTAAGGCGGAAAAAGAAGCAATTGAAGTTTAAAAGCAACTGCGAACTCTCCGTTTTTTTACATCATGAGTAAAACCATACACGCCTATATTCTATCTCGCTTGCAACAGCGAAAAGACGAAGGCAGATACAGGGCGTTGAAATTACCTAACGGTCTGATTGACTTTACTTCAAATGACTATTTAGGATTAGCTCACGATAGTAAGTTACAGGCCATTATTACCGAAGAAACTATCAAAGTTCACTGGAATAAATTTGGGAGTACCGGTTCTCGATTGCTTTCAGGAAACAGCTATTACGCTGAAATGCTTGAACAAAAACTGGCAACATTCCATCATGCAGAAGCTGCACTGCTATTTAACTCCGGTTTTGATGCTAATTATGGCCTACTCTCTACTTTACCTTATAAATCGGACACTATTCTTTACGATGAACTAGTACATGCCTCTATACATGATGGAATTCGCAATAGCAAGGCTTCTTCGATTCCTTTTGCACATAATATCCTCGAAGATTTAAAACACAAAATCTCTAAAGCAAATGGCCGTGTATTTGTGATAGTAGAATCTATCTATTCCATGAATGGGGACGCAGCTCCTTTAAACGCTTTGGCGAGTATCTGTGAGCAATTTGATGCGGGATTAATTGTTGACGAAGCACATGCCACCGGTATTTATGGTGATGCCGGAAGAGGACTGGTGGTGGAGCTAGGCTTAGAATCGAAAGTGCTGGCGCGCACGCATACATTCGGAAAGGCCATTGGAGCAAGTGGAGCGGTCGTTGTATGTAGCCAAGTACTGAAAGATTTTCTTATTAACTACTGTAGACCATTTATATACTCCACTGCACCTCCACTTCACACATTAGTAGCCATCAACTGTGCCTATGATCTATTGCAACACGAG
>CAYQRR010000257.1:0-4402 GCA_964419635.1 uncultured Chitinophaga sp.
GGGTATTTCAATACACCTTCCTCAGTAAACTGACGCAGCATACTCCACTGGGTCAATCCGCCCCAATACAATGGAATGGCATAAAACAGAATCCCCAAAGTGCCAATCCAAAAGTGAGCATTCGCCAATTTGCGAGAGAATAAAGTGGTTTGATAAATTCTGGGTATCAGCCAGAACAATACACCAAAGGTCAAAAATCCATTCCATCCCAAGGCACCCACGTGAACGTGTGCAATGGTCCAGTCTGTGTAGTGTGAAATAGCATTTACGCTTTTAATAGATAGCATAGGACCTTCGAATGTGGCCATACCGTATGCTGTTACTGCCACTACGAAAAATTTTAAAACAACATCATCGCGTACTTTATCCCACGCACCACGGAGTGTCAACAAACCATTAATCATACCTCCCCAACTTGGGGCAATCAGCATCACTGAAAAAACAGTGCCTAACGACTGTGCCCAATCTGGCAGGGCAGTATAAAGCAGGTGGTGAGGACCCGCCCAGATGTAAAGGAATATCAAAGCCCAAAAGTGTATGATGGAAAGACGGTAAGAATATACCGGACGGTTGACCGCCTTGGGCAAGAAGTAATACATCAAGCCCAAATAAGGGGTAGTCAAGAAAAAGGCAACCGCATTGTGACCATACCACCACTGCACCAGCGCATCTTGCACACCCGCGTATAAGCTATAGCTTTTTAGTAAATGAACCGGGAGCTCGAAGGAGTTTACTACGTGCAACATGGTTACGGTAATCCAAGTGGCAATGTAAAACCAGATAGCCACGTACAAGTGTCTTTCTCTTCTGGTCAGTATGGTTCCAAACATGTTTAGACCAAACACAACCCATACCAATGCGATGAGAATGTCAATAGGCCATTCCAACTCAGCGTATTCTTTACCGGTAGTAATACCGAAAATCAGCGTAACTGCTGCTAATACAATGATGAGCTGCCATCCCCAAAAGTGAATATAGCTTAATGCTGTGTTCCACATTCTGGCTTTGGTCAGTCTTTGTAAGGAGTAGTAAACACCCGTAAAAATACCGTTACCCACAAAGGCGAAAATCACCGCATTGGTATGCAATGGTCTTAATCGGCCAAAGGTTAGCTGCTCAATGAGATTGAGCTCTGGAAAGATAAGCTGCAGGGCGGCTATTACACCCACCAGCAAGCCCACAATGCTCCACGTAAATGTGGCTACAGCAAAGTTGCGGACTATTTTGTTGTCGTAACTGAACTTTTCTACTTGCATAATTATGGTTGTTTGGTTTTGGAAGAAGATTGTTTAGGTTGGTTGTCGAATAAAATGCGTACAGAGGGAGTGTAGTCATCGTCATATTGACCGCTACGCACGCTGAGGATGAAAGCCGCTAAAAAGCCCACCGCCAGCAGTAAACTCGCTCCAATTAGAAAGAATAATACGCTCATCTTTAATTTTTACGAACGCAATGGTAGCCACTACACACAGGGTGGCTTATGACAATAAATAGGATAGGAGCTGATTTAAATCAGTTATATAGGTTTGACTGATTGATCTTACTGGGTTTGTTGCATAAAAAAAGGGGCATTGAAAGCCCCTTTTTTATACCGTTATCGTAAAATCTAAGCTACCAGAATCTCTGGCTGCTTCGGATTTTTGAAGAATCCGTAGTGCTCTGTCGCGGTCGCCTTCTTTTTGAATTGTCAGAGTAGGATATAACTCCACTTTGGTCATTAAATATTTTCCCTCCACTACATCCAGTTTTCCGCTGGCTTTAATGCCGATAGATGAATACTCCAACTTAGAATTTTCAGCAATGGACAAAAAGGTGGTCATCAGGCAACTGCCCACTGCGGCCGTAAACAAATGCTCGGGTGACCATATTCCTGGCATCCCTTTAGGAAATTGCGGAGGTGTGGCTACTTCCAATTGTGTTTCTAAATCGGGAGAACTCATCATCCCTTTTCGGTCATTTATCCAGTTTACATCTACTTGATAGCTGTGGGTTTCCATATAGCTTGTTTTTTATACTTTAAAAATTTTATTGTCAGACTCAAATCCATGTTTGCCTTGGCTGGTTAGTGAACTAACCTCATCTACATTTACTCCCTGTGCTTTTAATTCGGCTCTTTTTCTTTCACGTTCTTCATTTTGTTGTTTCCAATTAGGGTTATAACTCACCATAATGTTGAGCCACGCTGACCGCGACAGACGAGCATTGTAGGTAAATCCAATCAGCGCAGTAATGCCTACAGCAGTAAATATTTGTGTGAGGTTCCACTTTAACACAAACATACATACCAGCATTACAATAAGCAATGCTCCGGAGCTAAAGGTGTAAGCCATATACATGGCACCATACCAAAAGCCTGGCTCCTGTTCATACTTCAGTCCGCAAACAGGACAGTTATCGTACATGTCGTACAATTTCATTTTATGAAACGGAGTTTTCCAGAGCTTTCCCTCATGGCATCTGGGGCATTTCATTCCCACGATGCTGTATAATTTATCTCCTTTCTGAAACATGTGTTGAAGTGCTTTTTTAGTTTTGTGAGATCACTTTAGTTAAATCTTCCTCTGATATAAATCCTTTTTGCTGCCACACCACGCTTTTGTTTTTGTAAAGTAGAAGCGATGGAAGGGCGTCAATATTAAGTGATTTTGCAAGTGCCTGATTTTTATCGGCATCGATTCTCACAATTTCTACAGAGTCTTTTAAATTGTTTTTCATCTCATTTAGGTAGGGAGCCATTTTTTTACAAGGGCCACACCATTCGGCATAAAAGTCGATGAGCACTTTTTTATCGGTGTTTAGCAACGCCTGGTATTCCTCCACGGTCATGCCGCTGTTATTGGTGTCGTCTTCCGGCAGGTTGGCTGCCCGCCATTTTATGATTCCTCCATCCAGTTCAAATACTTTTGAGAAACCGATAGCGCGCATTTTTGCAGCTGCCGAACTACTGCGACCACCGCTGAGGCAATACACAAAAACAGGCTGTGTTTTGTCTAATGCCTGTATGTCTGATTCAAAAGAAGAGCTATTCCAATCTATATTTTTTGCCTGGCGAAGATGCCCATCGGCAAACTCACCGGGTGTGCGCACATCAATCAATGGTGCGTTGGGCAGTTCATTTAGCTTTTCAGCAAAAGCGGTCGCTTCCAGATTGTAACTTATATCACTGCCCGGCTGAGTATTTCCGGAACAACTTTGCAGCACTAAAGCAGCTATGATGGATAACAGGCTGATTGTTTTTTTCATAATTAGGCGTGTTGGTCTATGACTTGTTTAAGGAAATCGGCCGGTACAACACCGCTTTGTCGCCATTTTATCTGACCGTTTTTGAAAAGAATTAGCGTAGGTACTCCTTGTATTTGGTAAGCGGCAGACACTTGTGGATTTCTGTCCACATCAATTTTGACGATGCGGGCTTTGTCGCCTACTTTACCTGCCAGTTCATGCAGTATGGGAGCCATCATTTTGCAAGGTCCGCACCACTCTGCACTAAAATCTACCAGCACTGGTTGTTCGCTGGCAATTAACTCCGAAAAGGATTTTGGTTTTTCTGTTGTTTCCATATTTAGTTGTGTTTAATTTCTTCAAATTGAATTTCCTCCCCTTTTTGCGATGAAGCATTCGTGTTGGGAACTGCACAGCTCTGTGCCCCACAGCATCCAGTGTTAGTGACTGCCTGAAACAAGAAGAATGCACCTATGAAACCAATCATATTGTCATGCAGCATATAGGCTTGAACGATAGCATACGTGCCAATTACTAAACGTGCCCAACGCATAAAGTGCCAGCCCGTAAAAATGGTTTGCGTCCAACTGTTCATAGAGGGGTTATTTGATTATAATTTTTTCAGTCTTTAGTTCTTGATTAGATGAAACTGCGAGTAGGTAAACGCCTGCCGGCAACTGGTGCTCAAACTTGTATTGGTTTGAACCGGTATGTTTTAACTCGTTAACAGTGTATGATTTTAGAATTTGTCCCAACGTATTTTGGATAAATACAATCGCATCGCTCGCTAATTCTTGGGAACATTCAAAACGGATAGTGCCATTTTTCGATGGGTTGGGAAATACTTTTAGGGCTAATACATCCGTATTGTTTATTGCAATACCCGATGGTGTTCCCTGTTGTGTCAAATACACCTTATATAAATTAGCAGATGCGCTACTTTGAGTTCCGGTATTGGTTGTGAAAATGTTTGGTGCTGTGCTGGCTATTCCACCATAGATATATCCAATCAACGTGGTATCGGAGGAGAGTTCGTTCATTTTTACAACCTCGTTTTTGTATATAGGTAGATCGTCTGTCAGTATCAATTCGGCACCCGAGCCAAGTAACGCAGGCATCTCTATGTTTAACTTTGATTCTGTCATGTTGCCGTTTGCTGTACGTGTAATACGTGCGATAG
>CAYQRR010000258.1:0-4395 GCA_964419635.1 uncultured Chitinophaga sp.
TCAGTTTTCAGCTTTCTGCTCAGTAGTTTGAAGTAGGCATTGCTATCATATTTGGCAATGATTTGTGTGGAAAAAGCCGGTATCTTTTCATTTTCTTTTGAAAGGAAAGGAGGGTAGTAGCGAACAGTTTGCCCTTCTTCTGCTAAGAAATTTCCAAAACCCTCATCTTGTTTTTTTTCAAAATATGTATTCGAGGATTCTGTGCTAAATGTGCCCTGATGCAGGTCCTGATCGCTGTATACAATATTGCTGGTGAGTATTATGGGAATACTTCCGTGCAAAACAGCCTTTAAAGCCGAATCGGTTTCTGCATCCTTTTGCGCTACGAAAGTTACATCTAACCCTATCACCTTAGGATTGAAAGATTCAATTATCTGAATTTGCTGAATCAGTGCTGCACGGTCATTTTCACCAATATTGACAATCACAATATTAGTATCTATATCCGCTTGTTGTTTACGGAATTGAGAGTAATACAGGTCCGTAAACTGAAAATCGCTGAGTGGCAGCGAAATGGGATCCAGATACTTGGTGTTGAAGATGACCAACTTCAACAAAAACAAGATGACAAAAGTGAGTACGGAGGCTAAGAATACATCTCGATGAAGCAGTTTTTTATCAATTGGTCCTTTAGGTGCGCTCATGTGTGTTTGCTATTTTTTAAAGAACACAAATTCGCCACCTTCATCACCGGTATTTTTGATGTGCGAAAATTTAGGAGCCTGACTGGAGTTGTTGACAACCGGAATTTTGATGGCGTCAAAGAGCTGTGTGGCATCAATATACTTTTGAGCATTTTCTTTCAATGCTTTAAGCATGTAATAGGTAAATACAGAATGGCCATCTTTACCACCATCCATCACTGGCTCAATACCTCCTGAAGTGATGGCCTGACGTGAGACTAATGAGTTAACTCTATTGTAATACTTATCATTCATTTCAGCTGTTTCGGATCGGTCGCTACCGCGGAATATGTCGCCACTAAAGCAAGCATCAGAAACGAGCAATGTGTGCTTTGCTTTGATAGACCCGATGAAAGTTTGCAAATCCGGATTGGATATAAAGTTTGAAGTAGAACTAGTAGTGGCATCTACCGGCACCCAGAAACCACGATTCAGCGATTCTTTGAAGTCACCGTGTCCCGAGTAAAAGATGAGCAGATTATCGCTGGTCTTCAGGTTGGCTACCAACCATTCTAACTCGCTGATGATAGCCTGACGCGTTGCTGCCCCGTCATATAAAGAGCGCACCACCGAAAAATTATAATTTTTCTTTAGGAGGTCCTCCACTGCTTTTGCATCGCGCACGGCATTGTTCAGTTTATTCCAATAGCCGCTGTAATTATCGATTCCAATCACCAGCGCCACATAGCGACTGTTTTCAATAGAAACACCTGGTAAGTCTGCTTTAGATATTGTTAAGCTACCGCGCATTTGATCTGTGGTGCCTTTTTCAAGCATGGCCAGCATGTCTTGCTGTGTGCCTATTGTTTGGTTTAGCGGTAAAACCATTTTTAAATCTGCTGCGTTGCTATAAGCCACTCCAGCAATGTCTATGCCCAATGTTACTTCATTAACAGAAAGCGTTTTGTCAGCTATAAACTGTACTGATACGGTGGCGATTGAATTAGGTGCTATGCGGGCAATGGTTTCTCTCGTTTTATCAATAGCCGAAACGCCTTGCGGAAACTTGTAAGCTATTTGCACATTTTCGGCTACAATACGAGTAATGTTTTCGAGGGTAACTACCATTGTAATGGGTTCCCCTTTGGCCGCATTGCCCGATGGGGAGTAAAACTTGTAGGATTTAACGGCAAGCCCCGCATTAGCACTGCTGCCTGCCTGTAGTGTAAGGTTTTTGCTAGCCATCTTTGCTCCCATGCAGGTAACATCAACTGCCACTTCACTGGAGCCTTGTGTAAGTTTAGTATTGGTGATAATGGGTATGGTGATGGTTTTGGTACTACTCGCCAAAATGTTGCCGGCAAAAAACTCAGCCGGTAATTCAAGCCCTTCTATGGGTTGGGTCTGAGTTAATTTAATAATAACATCATACAATACTTCCGGGTCGTTGTTTTTGATGGTTACGTTAATGCTCGATTTTTCTCCGGCATCTAATAAACCGTTTTGGTTTTCATCATTCACCATTAAACTACTAATGGCTATGTTGTGAGAGCAAGCTTCAGGCTCCTGACAAAAATTGAAAGCAAAATCGCTTACATCCCAACGCTTAAGCGACAGGTCGGAGCCGGTTGTGATGAGCACCTTGCCATTCAAACTAAGTCCGCCATCTACGGCCACGCCTTCATGTGCTATAAATTCTTTGGCTACTCGCTTGGCTGCCACGTTGTAGATTTGTACTTTGCCATTGTCGGTACCCAGAAAAAGCAGTTGCGAGTTATTGGCAAAACTGACAAAGCTCTCGTGCGAAAAATCACCCGGTAGGATTTGTACCGGAGCCCCATCGTTGGTATTTACTAAGCACAATTGATTGGATGTATTTTTGTAAACCAAAAACTTACCATCAGGACTTATGTCGAAACTTTGTTTGCTGATTTTATTTTTTGCCGCATCGAATGAGCCGAGTAATTTCAGGTCGCTGTAGTTATAGAGATACAGCTTTTCGTTTACATGCAAGCCAATGTGTTTGCCATCATGCGAAAACAACACCGCAGCTGTGTTTACTTGTTTTTCGGAAACGGGGATGTAGTTTTCGTTCAATACCTTACCGCCATTTCCATCCCACAATTTTACCGCCCCGGCTGCATCTACCGATATCAGATTATTATTAAACGGATAAAAATCAAGTGCCAATACCTCGGCAGTTTCTTTTAATATCTTTTTGGGCTTTTGTGTGGCTCCATCCCATACTACAATGGTCATGTTTCGGCTGCTGGTGGCAAAAAGGGTTTCGTCACTGTTCAGTTTTACATCCGTTATCTCTTTATCCTGTGCTCCAAAGCCCTTGATTTTGGCACCGCTCAGCGTGTTCCATAGATTGGCGCGCGCATCGGTGCCACCTGTTAAAGCGCGTGAGCCGTCAAAGTTGATGGCTGTAGATGTAATACTACCCGTGTGGGTGGCCGGTATTTTTTTTTCTTCCCGCTGTGCCATGGCGGCAATCACTAAGCAAGATAAAAGGAGGGTGAAGGTCTTTTTCAATGTGTGTTGGTTTTATTGATTTTTTGATACTGGCGAATATAGTGCCATGATTAAAATTAGCTGATATACGCAATTCATTCGGTAGCAGAAGCTAGTTTAAGTGTTACTTAATCAGTTTTACTTCTACGCGCCTGTTTTTGGCACGCCCCTGTAAGGTGTAATTACTTTCTACCGGTTCGGTGCTGCCTTTCCCGTTAAAAATGATTCGATTGCTGCTGACACCATTATCGATTAAATATTGGTAAATGGTGCGGGCTCGTTCGCGGCTTATCCAAAAGTTAGTTTCCCAGGCTCCAACATTATCGGTGTGGCCCACACATTCCACCTTTACGTCTTTATGTTCTTTTAAGAAGTTAACCAGAATACTTAACTCCGTGCCCGACATATCTATCCGGTTGCTGTTAAAACCAAAATACAGATTTTTAAAGATGGTCGAGTTGCCGTTGTTCATTTTGTCTTCGTAGTATTTTTTGATGTTGGCGATGATAGCCTCACGATCGCTGGGTTCTATGCCTGCAAGTTTTAGCTGTTCAGCGGCAAGCAGGTCTTTAATTTCGTTGTTGTATTCGTAGCCTACAATAAGGGGTGTTTCAGTGGCCAAGGTGCCAGAAGCTAACTTATTCCATTGGCGAATGTCTTTTACCGATACATCAAATGTTTGTGCTACGGTTTCTAAAGGTACCCCGGCTGGTACAGATACTACTTTTGGGCGAATCAGGTTTTTGTCCTGAGTGCTGATGGGAGCAACTGTTTTAAAAACAGGAGGGGAGAGGGATGAGTTCGGGTTGGAGGTTTCAGATTTTGGACGTTCAGCAGTTGCTGCGGTTTCGGATTTCAGCGGTTCTGTAACTTTTGTGGATTCTTCCTGCTTGGTGTTTGTTGCTGCTGTACTATTGTTGGTTTCGGCAGCAGGAGTGTAGCTCACATTGGTTTCTACTTTGTAGTCGGCTAATGGATTGCTATTGCCGGATGGGTTCGTGCTTGGTGTTTCATTTACACCGGTATTATTGGCAATGGGTTCAGGAGTAGTAGCGTTGATGGCCCGGTTGATGGAGTCTATCTCTTTATCTGTTTTGTTGGTGTATATTATTTTCTCTGTTTCTACAATAGTTTCTACTGCTACTTCCTTTTCTTCTACAGCAACAACTTTATCGAGTTTTTTGGCTTCGGCAGCAGTGACCATTCCCACATTTTTCTCCACTTCTTTTTCCACTTCTTCAATTTTGGTTACTTC
>CAYQRR010000259.1:0-4394 GCA_964419635.1 uncultured Chitinophaga sp.
ATTGGCTGTTGGCGATTGGCCTCCGAATTCATGTCGGGTTTGGGTCAACCGAATTCAAGACTCATGGCCGGTATCGAAACGATACCGGCCATGAGTATACGGATCAATGCCTGATCACCACCTTTTGGGTGATTGGATTTTGGTCTTGCCACGTGCATTGAAGGAAGTAAATTCCGGCAGGAAGGCTTTCTGTGCGGATCGTGACAACCCCATTCGTTGCAGCATAGTCTTCCCGAAAGAGGGTTTTTCCACTCATGTCGAACAGGCTCACCTGGGTGTACTCTTCATGCTGCGGCAATGCGATGGTGAACAAATTGTCGGCAGGGTTGGGGTATACCACTATGTTTTCCACGTCGTGCGGCCTTTCGGACCGGTCTCCATTTTCGCCTTTCTCGTAACCTTCGCAGATGGCGCCGGTAGCGCATGTTAGTTCATTTGTCGGTATTACAGCGAACCATAAGGAAGCAAGTAGCGGATTGTTGTTGACACTGATTTTGGCCAAACCATTTGGTAGCAATGCATTGCTGACTGTGTATTTGGTGTTTATTGCTACACCGTTAGATCCATCAAACTTGGCATCCCACATGCCCGAAGCCGCGCTCCAGTCGTTCCCGTGTAAAAATTGGAGTGCTCCGGTAGAAATAACCTGATCGTAATGCAGCGCTGCAAAGGGGTGGTTGCCAAATGTTGTCGTGTGAATTTCAGCGCCGTTTAACGGGCCGGTAACATAAAGGCCGGTCATAGAGTTGGTGAGATCATTGCAACAGAGCTTTATGTTGGCAGAGCAATTTTCAATTGAAATGCCCCGTAATGTGCCAACGGATGCACCGGTTCCAACGGTATTACCCACAATGTCCAGATCAGGTAGAGGCATATTGGGATCATCCGGATTTTGCCCGCAATTGGATGTTCTGATATGAAAAGGCATGCCTGCACCTGCTCCTGTTACGGTATTATTGCTTATTACACAGTTGGTATAGGACTTGTCAACCAGAATACCTCCGCAAGTGCCTCCGCTATAAGAAACAGTGTTGTTATCAAGTACCAGTCCTCCCGATGTAGTATTCCCAAATACTTCAATGCCATTTTGACCGCCTGGCCCGCCAGTTGGCAAGGTGATGGTATTATTATTGATAGTAGCCATACCTGGTCCCGTAAAGTCGGTCACCCGAAGCATACTGCGTATAGTGGTTCCTCCAGCAAATATCCGGTTGTCGTTAATGTTGGCATTGCCCAGGTTTGTGCTTTGTTGCTGAAGTTCAATGCTGAAAAACTTGGTATTGGTTAATGTATTGTTTAATACCGAAAGGCCCTTGGTACCATCACGAAACAGAATACCCTCTGTGCAATCGGTAAACGTAGCGTTTGAGAGGCTAAGATTTCGAGTATACCGCGACTTGAGCCCAAATGCCTGCTTTAAAAATGTGCCGCCGTTTATGGTGATTTTTTCACAATTTGAAATTGTTGGGATATTTCGGGCAAGTTCGATTCCAATCATATTAACCGGAATGTTTAGCGTACGTAAATATGTATTGGCTAAGCAAGTAACATTTTTTGCCCCGGAAAAGTAAATACCCCATCCGTCATCATAAAACAGGTTATCGAAAATGGTATGCGTACCAGTAAGGTGGTCGCCTTTGATTTCCATCCCCTTGTTACAAAAATAGAAAGCACTGTGAGTAACAGAGAAATTGCACTTGTCCTGAATGTCAATACCAATGTTGGCAAAGTTGAAATCACAGTTATGTATTGTGACGTTACTGTTTAACATGGCTCGTATTCCCTCCCACGATCCTGGTGTAGGTGAATTGCAGGGAAAAAATTGAGAATTCAAGGCATTGAAATTACCGCTTGACGTCACCCGAAGGCCGGAACTCGCGCCAACAGCATAAAACTGGGTTGTTGTAACAGACCATGCTGTATCTACCACAAACACACCGACAACTCGCACACATGCTTCATTGATGGAACTGAACCCGGCACCGTATTTGCTGATCGCTGCCGCCATATTGGTTACAGGAACCGGAAGATCAGAACCTACTTCATAAAATTGCGGATAAGCACAGCTGGTGCATTGAGCCTTCAACTCCATTGCACCGAAAAATGCGATAAGAAAAACAAAAAAAGTTGACTTTTGGAAGAGCCGGGGAAATTGCGCTTTGCTCGCGCAGGTCGAAAAACAAAGTACCTTTTTCATTAAAAAAGAAGTTTAGTCCAGCCGACAAACGCGACCGAGAGTTGTGGAAAATGACTACCGAAAAACACGTTGGACAGGTACCCAAAGCCTTGCCCGGTAGCCGGTTTAGAAAAAATGTGCAATTATTTCACCATCAGACAATGGCAAGAGAAATCAGCTGTACTGATGTTGCGTGTGCGTCCTTACAACTTACAGCACAGATGTCTCCCGCCTGCAACACCGAAGAGATGACAGGCCTGCATCTCCCATGGATTTCATCTGCTCGCGTACGCATCAAGGTTGCCCACCACCACCATTGTACGGTATACAATCTTGCCGTACATAATACATGATTCCGTCATGGTAGGTAAATGGCAGATCGGCGTTAATAAACTCTGTAGAGCGAATCCAGGCGCCGGAAAAAACAAACGGGATGGCGTTCGGAAGGCTTGGCGGGTGGTAAATATTTTTGATATCGTTCAGGATGTTGATATTGAATTGCATTTGCGTCGGTGAAAGGCAATTCAGGCCGTTTCCGCCATTGCCCATCGGCCACAAGAGGTCACCAAGGGGGCTGTCGTTGTAGCCAAAGGGCCTGCCTAAGGTAGTTAACCAAAGTGTAATCGTCTCTCCGTTACACACCGGCCAACAGATAGACTGGTTCATGATTTCCATCTCTCTGTCTGCCGCGTCTTTCGGTTGTTGAGTACCATCACATTTCCCTAAATCGCCGCCCGGGCGCCAGTAATCATCGGGTTGTACGCCGCATTCGATTTGCAGGATGGGGCCTGCTTCCCCATTTGTTGCAGTAAGTATCGTAACGGCAAGTTCGGTATATCCTTCCCGGTTCTCCTTGACCGTAGCATCCGTCAGGAACAAGATCCTGCCGGGTTGCCGGCTGATTTCGGTTTGAATAGTTTCATACAACTGATTGTAGGCATTTTGCAGGCCGATGCCGCTCAACACACCGGGGGAAACATGATTTACTGTGAGTGTGAAATCTTTTTTGGTAAAATCGGACAACGCGTTTTTCTGAACCAGAAAGTCAAGGTGTGCGGTACCCTCCAGCAGCGCCAAAGCGTCCTCTGCCGGCGTGTCGTACAAATCATACTGGTCGGAAGCCGAATTTTCCCGAATAGATTTGGCTTGTGCGGAAAACTTTTTCAAAATTTCTACGAAACGCTCGGGATGCTGAAACGCCAATTCGGTGAACGGCAGGCTCGATACGTCCGTTGCGACCGGTTGAGATTCGGTATTGTCGCGGGTGCAGGCGCAGAACAGGCTGAGGAGCAGGAAATATGCCGGCCAACGCAGGCTGAGCCAAATGTGTGTACTGTTATGAAAAGTAATCATTGATGACGATATGTTTAAATAGTGAATGAAAAAAGCCGGGAAGATTCGCAAGCCTGAACAGCATTACCCTGATAGTCGAGATTCAGGTTTTTGAATCCTCCCGAAAAGTTAAGAGCACTTACCAATGGGTAATCCTGGTCACCAGAACGTCCTTTCCAGCGCTTACCCGCACCACGAAAAGGCCCTGGGGAAGGTTTGCCAGCGGGACTTGAAATTGCGCGGACTCATCAACCTGGTGCAATACCAATTTCCCGCTCATATCGAACACCTGAATGTCCTTGCTGCGGGCCGCGGGGGCCTGATCTTCGATGCTCAGATAGCTGTTGAAGTTGCGCAACGCAAGTGTTCCGGCAAGGGAAGTGCTTGCCTGATCGCGGGGTTCCGACCCCTGGAAGCCCGGGCAATGCGCTTCATCGTCAATGGTTATAGTCCAGGCTACGCTAATTCCATACGGGTCCTGAAGGCCACAGTGGTCATAAGCCGAAATGAAGACCCTCGATTGCCGGTAGCCCTCCACCAGACTTTTCAAACAGATAGTAGTTCCGGATGTAGTTACCTGCAGAGTTGGATCATTCGTTCCGACAAAGTAACCGCCTACACAAGGCGCAGTAAACGTGAAGCATTCTTCGTCCGGCGTGCAAATGAACGCCAACGATTCTGGAAGCGCGGGCGGCTGGGCCGTGCAATTGGATGGCGAAAGGCAATCAGAGATGGCGATTCTGGCATCAATTTCGGCAATGGAAATAGGATGCCAGACATCCGAACAGGCCAATACCGGGCGCATGATGTCGCTGCCCGTTTGCGACGTATGCGAAGCATTGAAACTGTGGCCCGTTTCATGTGAAACTGTTGTGCGCAATTCGCA
>CAYQRR010000260.1:0-4365 GCA_964419635.1 uncultured Chitinophaga sp.
CACTACTTGTCCGGTAATGGTATCGCGACAGTGGCAGGCATTTTCGGCAATGAGAGTAACGGTATACGTGCCGGGTGAATTATAAATATGAGTAGGGTCTACACTAGTAGAGGTGCCGCCATCACCAAACTGCCAATAGTAACTGGTGGTTCCCACACTGGCATTGGTAAAATAAGCTGTACTGCCCAGGCAAATATTAGTGCTGCCGGTGAAGGCAGCAATTGGGATATCAATTTTTTCAATGCAGATATTAACCGTATCCACACAGCCCCACACGTTGGTTTCCACCACTTGCAATACCCCATAGCCGGTAGTATCCCAACTAACAGATACGGCATTGGTGCCTTGCCCCGTAAAGCCCGATGCTCCTGTAACGGTCCATACATACGAGCTCCCTGCATTAAAAGGAGTGCTGTAGGTGATAGTGGCATTTTTGCAAACCTTGGAACAATTGCCCCTGCCTTGATCGGGTTGACCAATAGCACTTCCGTTGTTGTTGGATGGACATGTCGGATAAGGAAGATAAGTAATCACAGGATTTGGTTTGGCATGAATGGTCACCAAGAGCGTGTCGGAGAATGTAACCGCATTGCCGTTGGTAGTTACCGCAATCAGGATACCGGTTCCCGGATTTCCCCATTGCACCACAATGGTATCGGAGGAAGAAAAACCATTCCCTCCGGTGATACCCCAAAAATAAGTAGTACCCGAAACCGGATTTACATAGGTTTGCGTTTCTCCGGCACACACGCTTGTGTCGCCTATTATGCTAAGCTGTGCTGAGGTAGGAGTAGCTAAAAGAAAAAGCGAAGCCAACAAAAACCATTGCTTGCCTTGGAGTAATGTAAAGGAATTTTTCATACTCAGGATTTTAAAATGTGTACAGGAATGAACCGAAATATACCATAATAAGAGCAACGAACGAAAAACCCCCATTTGCCCTGCGCCAAAACAGTTATGGATAAATCGGGGGAAAAGATTCAGGGAACTATCCGCAAGAGAAATTATCTTAGTCATCAAATCTCCCGAATGAAAAAGAGCTTGACCTGCCTAGGTGTTATTGTTTTCACACTATTATTCAGCTATCAGCTCCACGCGCAAAGTTTTACCACCAAAGGCAAATTATTTTGGCTGGGATTTATGGAGAACTACTATGTACCCGAAACGAGAGTATATATCAGCAGCGATGTACCTACCACCGGAACCGTATCTATTCCACTGCAAGGATGGGTACAAAACTTCACCGTAACGCCCGGTGTATCTACCATGATTAATATCCCGGTGGCACAAACCCAAGCAGTAGGCTCCAATGTGATTCAACCCAATGGCGTGCGAATTCAAAGTGCTTCTGAGGTGAGTGCCTTTATGATTAACTACGCACAATACACCAGCGATGCATCACTGGTGCTACCCATACAAACTTTGGGCGATGAATATTTTGTGACCGCACACAAAGACGTAAATACATTTTCCGATGTAAGCGAATTGATGATTGTGGCGGCTTATGATAATTCCACTTTTGAAATTACGCCATCTGTCAATAGCATATCCGGGCAAACGGCCGGTGTTCCTTTTCAAATTACTATGAATGCCGGACAAACGTATCAGCTACAAAGTGATTATGATTTAAGTGGTACCTTTATTCGTTCAGTGAACAATGGTGCCGGCTGTAAGAAATTTGCGGTATATGGCGGCAACCGATGCACCGGAGTAGATTGTCCTTATTGCGACCACCTGGTAGATCAAATGTATCCGAACAACACGCTGGGGCAGAATTATGTATTACCACATCTTATTCCTAGAGGCTACACCAAGTTTCGTGTAGTGGCTACCAAAAACGGAACACAATTTAGCGTCAATGGTGGCCCTAATCAAAATCTCAATGCAGGACAGCACACCATTTTCAATTTATCGGCTAATGGTTTTTTGAGTAGTAACGAACCGGTAAGTGTAATGCAATACAGTATTGGCAACGATTGCGACCCGCAAAATTTGGGCGACCCATTTATGATTTTGATGAGCCCCGTAGAGCAATTATTGGATCAGGTTACTTTCACCGCTATCTCCTCTCCGGTAGTCACCAATTATTATTTGCTGGTAACCACTAAAACCGCCAATATCAATCTGGTTACCTTAGATGGCGCTGGTTTTGCCGGCAGTTTTATCCCGGTGCCTTCTAACCCTACTTATGCCGTAGCATCGCTGAACATCACACAAGGGGACCATACCCTGCAGTCGGATAGCGGATTTTTGGCCTACACTTATGCCTATGGTGCTGATGAAAGCTATGGATATTCAGCAGGTGCCAACCTCTCTAATTTATACGCCAAGCTGACCTACGCGTCCACTGACTTTGATACCATCGTGTGTCCGGGCGATACCATTTTGTTTGTTGGAGTAGGCGACACTTCCATTATCTCATACGAATGGGACTTTGGTGATGGAACAACCGCTTTAGGCAAAAACACCTCGCACACTTTTGCATCGCTAGGCACCTATGAGATAAAAATGATTATTGAACGCTTCAATGCCTGCGAAAAGGATACATTAGTAGATAGCCTGCGGGTGCTGGGACCCATTGTTACTAATGTAGATAATGATACCATCTGCATAGGTGGCTCCGCCACCTTTACAGCCAATGGTGGCGACAATTATTTTTGGAGCACAGGAGCCACCACACAAAGTGTTACGCTATCGCCACCGGTTTCCACCGTTTATTCCGTATATGCCACGGTGTCGTCCTGTTCGGGAATTCCCGATACTTTTTCGGTAACCGTAATTGACCCACAACTCTCCATCACCTGGTTGGGGACTTGCTTAGATGCTCCTTTCTCTTTTTTTCCGGTGAGTACCACCTCGGCTATACTAGACTACGACTGGGATTTTGGAGATGGAACCACCGATACGGTTTATAACCCATCGCATACTTTTGCGGCTGCAGGCACTTATAATGTGCATGTATCTATACTCACCGTGTGGGGATGCACCGTAGAAGCAGACACTCAATTTGTAGTGGATGCAGTACCACAAGCCGACTTCATTTTTTCAGATGTATGTGATGGAACCTCCATGTTATTTAACAATACTACTACCGGTGGTGCTTACAATGCACAATGGTATTTTGGCGATAACGATAGCTCGCTGGTTGCATCTCCCGCTCACTTGTATTCGGACACGGGCTCTTATCAGGTTCTCCTGGTTGCCAGCGCAGCCGGTAATGCAGGTTGCAAAGACAGCATTACCCAAACGGTGCAAGTCCATTTGCAGCCCATCGTTGCATTTACTGCAACAAATGAATGCCTGAGCGATTCGATTTCATTTAGCAACACCTCGCTACAAAATCCTGACATTAGTTACCAATGGAACTTTGGCGATGGTCAAGTTTCATCGTCCTTTTCGCCCAGTCATTTATATGCAATAGCCGACACGTTTAACACACAATTGATTGGCTACACAGCCGCAGGCTGTAGCGATACATTAGCACAGGCGGTGGTGGTATACCCAAAACCGGTAGCGACCTTTAGTGTGCCGACAGTATGCTTTGGAGTAACCACTGCTTTCAACAATCTGAGTACGATAGCTTCGGGTACCTATAGCAGCTTTTGGAATTTTGGCGATGGAACTACGGCAACGCAACAAAGTCCATCGCATCTCTATGCAGACACACTCAGCTATACCGTAGAATTGATTGTTATCTCTGATAACAACTGTGCCGACACTACTACCGGTACAGCGAAAGTTAACTTTCAGCCCACGGCTGCATTCAGCGCTACATCGGTATGTGTGGGAGAAACTACTGTTTTCAGCAATCTGTCTTCGCAGGACATATCCGAATTATATAATTGGTCTTTTGGCGATGCCACTACTACTAGCGCTATTCAACCTTCACATACCTATGCTTCTGATAGTACGTGGAATGTTACACTCATAGCCTATACCGGCTTCGGGTGTGCCGATACGGCCACCGGTACCGCGGAAGTATACAGCCATCCGGTTCCAAGCTTTTCGGTAGCAGATGTATGTGATGGCACGGCCGCAGTGTTCTTCAATAATTCCACCATACCATCCGGTTCTTTAACTTACCTCTGGGACTTTGGGGATGGAGCGTCTGATAATATTCCACAACCCACACACACCTACCCTTCTACAGGCACCTTTGATGTAAAGTTAGTACTTACATCTGACCATAATTGCACCGATAGCATGACCCAAACTGTAACAGTTCATTTTCAACCCATCGCATCATTTACAGCATCCGATGTGTGTGATGGTGTTCCGGTTCAGTTCCAAAACACTTCGGTCGCAGATGCCTCGGTAAGTTTCGGCTGGTCCTTTGGTGATAACCAGACATCGGGCACCCCAAAT
>CAYQRR010000261.1:0-4339 GCA_964419635.1 uncultured Chitinophaga sp.
AGCAATACGACCGTATACTATCTGCCGCTAAATAATTTTTGGGGTTCACTTTTGCCAATGAAAAGAGTTCTTTAGGCGGTGCTCTAACAGTCCTTATTCCGAGGTGCGGCTTGTTTTCATGGATTGTTCTACTACCTTTGCACCGCGTTTTAACGCAAAATCACACGAACCAAGTGTGAGAAAATGACTTAGCGTAGTAACAAGTCGAGGTGGTTTGGAAACAACAACCACATAACCTTACAAGGTTTTTCTCTCCAAAAAGTTCGGTGGCCAAAATGTCTTCCGTAAGGCAGACCGAAAATCATTTTTTAAAACATGCCGGTATTCACCGATGGAGACATCGCAATGCCTGCAAAACAAAACAACATGGAAAAATTTGCCGCACTCGGCTTGAGTGCAAACACGATTTCTGCATTGCAGAAAAAAGGATGGGAAAACCCATCTGTAATTCAGGAAAGAACCATTCCCCTATTGCTAGCCGATGAAAAGGACGTAGTAGGACAAGCGCAAACCGGCACCGGCAAAACAGGTGCTTTCGGGTTGCCACTCATTGACAAACTGGATGATTCATCCAAAAAAGTGCAGGCGCTGATTATGTGCCCCACCCGCGAACTAGCCGTGCAGGTAGCGGAAGAAATAGCTTCATTTAAAGGCGATAAACGCCTATCGGTGCTCTCTGTGTATGGAGGTGCCAGCTTCAGTCTTCAAAAAAATTCATTGCAAAGAGGCGTACAGATTGTAGTGGGCACACCGGGCCGTCTGCGCGACCATATTGAAAGAGGCACCCTAAAACTGGATGCGGTAACGCATGTGGTGCTGGATGAAGCCGATGAAATGCTAAATATGGGATTTGAAGAAGAAGTGCGCGAAATTCTAAAAAGCGTTCCGGCAAAGAGAAGAATGCTGCTGTTTAGCGCTACCATGCCTCCGCAGATTCTGAAACTGGCGAAGACTTTTATGGGCGACTATCACTTGATAGAAGTGCAGAAAGAACAGGTTACTGCCGATATGGTGGACCAAATTTATTTTCAGGTGCGCGACAGCGATCGCTTCGATGCGCTTTGTCGGGTAATTGATACTGAACCTGAGTTTTACGGCATCGTGTTTTGCCGTACCCGAAACGAAACCGATCAGGTGGCAGATAAGTTAATTGACCGTGGTTATGATGCAGAAGCCATACATGGAGATGTAACCCAAAGTCAGCGGGAGTCTATTCTCAAAAAGTTCAAACTTCGCAAACTGAATGTATTGGTTGCTACGGATGTAGCCGCACGGGGTATTGATGTAAACGACCTGACGCATGTGGTCAACTTTAACCTGCCGCAAGATCCGGAAGCATATGTACACCGTATTGGCCGAACAGGCCGCGCAGGTAAGCACGGCACAGCTATCACGATTGTATCAAGCCGCGAAGTGCGCGATTTGCTCTACATCCAAAAGATTGCAAAATCGCAGATAAGAAGGGAGGAGGTGCCGAGTATTGCAGATGTGCTGGAAACCAAAAAAATGAAACTGAAAACAGAAATCAGTGAATTGATGGAAAAGGGTGGTAACGAAGCCTATTTGGCAGTAGCCAAAGAGTTGATGGAAGACGGCAACGAACCGGAACAAGTATTAGCTGCTTTGCTGGCCTATAGCTTCAAAGACTCCTTGAAAGAAAACAGCTATCGCGAAATATCAGAAGGCAAAGCAAGTGTAGGGAGCGGAGGTTCTAAATCGGATGCCCGCTTGTTTATTGCCAAAGGTCACATGGATAACATGAATGCTGCCCGCATTGCCGATTTTGTGGCACAGGAAGCCAATGTAAGAGCGAACGATTTACATGACATTCGCGTGTTTGATAAGTTCAGCTTTATTACTGCACCGAACGAAGTAGCGGAACAGGTATTAGCCATATTGGGCCGCAGCAGAAACGGTAAAAAACCGCTGGTGACACGTGCCAAAGAAAAGGAACTGGGCAGTGGTAGTGGTAGCCGCGGTGGAAACGCTGGTGGCGGCAGCTGGAAAAACAAAGGAGGTAGCGATTCCGGTGGACGTTCGCGCTCCGAGAATTCTTTTGGCGACAGAAAACCATTTGGTGAGCGCAAAAAATATGAGGACCGTGGCGAGAAAAAATCATTTGGCGAAAGCCGCAGCTTCGAAGACAAAAAACAGTTTTCGAACCGCACGGAATTCAAAAAAGATTACGCCAAAAAAGAAGTAGTAAGCAGCCATAACAGCGGAGATACCAAGCCTGTGCGCAAGCGCGAAAACAAAATGACTGACTATCTGGAATCCAAGCAGCCCTCTGAAAAGCCAAGCAAGAAGAAAACAGAAAACAGCGATGTGGAGGCTTTTATGAAAAGGTTTGAAGACGATTTGAGTTGGTAAATCAACTAAGCTTCATCTGCTTGTAAACAAAAAGCCGCAGACTATGTCTGCGGCTTTTTTATTTATCCGTTAACCGATTAGAATGTAATAGTCAAATTACTTACTGACCTGTAAACTTGTTTACTGAGTTTATAGGTTTTGCCGTTTACTGTCTGGGTTGATTCCTTCATTCCTCTTACTGTCAGCTGAGCTGTACCCTGACCTACCTGATTTAGTTCTGCAGAACTGAATGTGCTACTAATTGCATTAGCCGGTTCTGTTTTTATAATCTGACCGCTGGTTCCATAGAGTGCAAAGATTACTGAGTCGCAGTTTGTAACACTATTCATTGTAAACGTATAGTCTGCAGATGAAGAAATGGATGATAAACCGGAATAGGTGCCCATATCAGGAAAAATGCTGTATACACTATCAACCACATTAAATGCCGGCCACTTGGAAGAACCGGCTGCACTCCACTCAAAGAAAAATTTATTGAGATCTACGTCATTTTCTAATGGTAAATCGTAATAGCCTGCTGTTTTACTAAAATCGAGCACGCTGATTGAATTTCCTGCTCCCACCTGATTCGTAGTTCTTAATTGCAAATTTCCTGCACTAGCCAACATATCGCCCGAATGAATGAAGTAGGCAAATGCGGTAGGATAATATGCAGAGGCGGATGTATAGGTTTTCATTACAGATAATGTTGCGCAATTTGTGCAGCCGGGGGTTAATCCGAGTCCCGAAATTGGGTAGGGGGGATACTCGCAACCTCCGTCATCTTTCACAGCATCGGCACTGTAGTTGGAAGCATTTAAATCTGTACAGCCTTCCTTTGTTTTTTTGCAGGCAACTATGGTCAGTGTAGTTACAAATACTAATAGCAATTTAAATCTCATCATCTGTTTATGCATTTTTAGAAAAATCACATGAAATTAAATCCGTTTAATCTGCGCACCCAGTGCATTCAACCTTTCGTCTATACGCTGGTATCCTCGGTCTATCTGCTCGCTGTTATTTATCACCGATTTACCTTCAGCGCTGAGTGCTGCAATCAACAAAGCTACACCGGCTCTTATATCAGGGCTGCTCATGGTAATACCACGAAGTTTATACGCTCTGTCTATGCCAATAACGGTGGCGCGATGCGGATCGCAAAGAATTATTTGCGCGCCCATATCAATCAGTTTATCTACAAAGAACAAACGGCTCTCAAACATTTTTTGGTGAATGAGTACACTACCTCTTGCCTGTGTAGCGGTTACCAAAACAATTGAAATTAAATCGGGTGTAAACAGCGGCCACGGTCCATCAGCCACCGTTAAGATAGAGCCATCAATGAACCGCTGAATTTCAAAATGATCGCGTGCCGGAATGTAGATGTCGTCAGCACGATACTCCATTACAATTCCCAGCTTTTCAAATACAGGAAGAATATTGCCCAGCATATCAAGCCGGCAGTTTTTAATAGTGATTTCACTTTGTGTCATGGCCGCCAAACCAATAAAAGAGCCAATCTCAATCATATCGGGCAGCATACGATGCGTAGTACCACCTAAAGAATCAACCCCTTCGATAAGTAATAGATTAGATCCTACTCCTGTGATTTTGGCACCCATGCGATTGAGCATTTCGCACAACTGTTGTAAGTAAGGTTCACATGCCGCATTAAAAATGGTTGTCTTTCCTTTTGCCATCACAGCTGTCATCACAATATTGGCTGTTCCGGTTACAGATGGCTCATCCAATAAAATATAAGTGCCGTGCAGATTGCCGGCTTCTACACTGTAGAACGTTTCGTTGCTATCGTAATTGAATTTGGCACCCAGTTTTTCAAAACCGAGAAAGTGGGTATCTAATCTTCTGCGACCTATTTTATCGCCTCCGGGTTTTGGCAAGTATGCTTTTTTAAAGCGGGTGAGTAACGGACCCATGATCATAATACTACCGCGAAGCGCTGCCCCTTTCTTTTTGTACACATCCGACT
>CAYQRR010000262.1:0-1447 GCA_964419635.1 uncultured Chitinophaga sp.
AACTGCGCGACCTGGTGCTGGCCCGCAACAAAACCAACCCCAAGGTATTGGGCGAGTGGGGTTTTGATGTGGACGATAGCCCAAAGGCCGGTGATGAGCCGGTGCCGCCTGTGGCGTAGGCAATCTATAGCGGGCAGTGTGCCTGCTGTTTTTTTGAAATTAAATTAATAAAAATAAAAGAGCGAAGGCTAGCACACCTCCGCTCCGCACTTGATTAAACACTACTCTAAAAAAATGCGGTGCAAACATCAAAATAATAAACAGATTATTAAAACACTTTTATGTTTTGAGTAATAAGGTAAGCACGTAGCCGATAACCATAAGAGCGGCTGCGGGGAACATACAGCTTGTCCCATCCCCTTATAAAACGGGGCAAGCGCGTTAGCCGAAAAGCGATATGAGTAGGTAAAGTTTAAATCAAGAATTATGAAAAAGAAATATTCAGCGAGTATTATTGTCACGCTTTGTATTGCTACTACGATGTTCATTTGGTCATGTAAAAAGGAAAGCGTTACTAAAGTTGGAGAACCCAACAAGGAAGGAAGAACGATTCAGCAATTACAGGGTTATCTATATGAACCTTCAGATGAAACAAGGTCTGGAGGCTGCGCATTTAACACTTAAGGGATACACTCACTATCTGATTATGATACGCTAGTTGCACACAATGTATTTCCGTTAAGTGAGTTAAGCTCAACTGCGAAGTCGGATTTCAGAAGCGGATTGTTTTTTAGTAATGCAGGAAGTAGGTCACAAACGGTAGTTATTGGATTTAAAAGGGGTCTGGCATACAGTAGCTTGACATATAGTAAGTATGTAGATTTGATTCAACTTGTTGCAGGAATAAACCCAACTGGGGATACGTTTGAAGACTATTATGATGTTGATGAGAATCTACCTTCAATAGACTGCACAAGAAATTACCAGCCGAATCCGCCATCTTACAGCCCTCCATGCTTGAAAAATGTTTGGGATCAAGAGTGCTGCACTCCGAGAATGTATATTGTAACAGAAAGCTGTAGTTAAAAAAAAAGTAGGCTGTCTGCCTAAGAGAATTATGCAGGCAGCCTTTTTAAAAGCAATTTAACATGAGAATCAAATACTTTTTTTTAACCACTTTAAGCTGTGTTTTACTTGGCAAACTATACACACAAGTCATTGTTTCATTTGCCGTAATTGATACGGTTCACCCCATATCGCTTAAGTTCACGAATGGTATTACTTCGGATTCTGTTTTTTTCTGCAATTGCACCCAAGGCAGGTTTTTAGTCCCAGATGTAAATTATTGCCCAACCCTTACTTTAAACACCAGAAGCGAAAAATATGGCAATGACTTTCTTTATATATCTCTTGATAAACCAGTCATTCAATTTAGTGTTTCCTTACAAGATAGTTGTTTACCGGTGTTAAAGTTCAATAGTGATACATTCAACCAGTCGTACTATGA
>CAYQRR010000262.1:1457-4321 GCA_964419635.1 uncultured Chitinophaga sp.
TGCATCAACGACAATTGAACAAAGCTATGAGAGATACTGCTCAAAACGTAGACTCCTTGTACACAATATGGAAGCAAACAAATAGTAAATTCAGTAACATTCAGTATGCTTTTTATACCCAGCACGGGCATCAATCACGAGCTCGGCTTTTATTCGCCTATTATAAGTTAGCTTCGAACTCTATGTCAAAGGATTCTATTCGGGTTGTGTTTGACGGCATGAGTGGATTTGCTAATAATATGAAGCAGTACGACTATTGCATGAAAATGTTAAACGACAGCAGCTATAGGTTAGAAAAGGGAGATAAGTTGCCTGAAATGATATTTGTCAGTTCTACGGGCAATCAATGGAAAACATCCAATCTAAACACAGGCAAAGTCAATTATTTTTTTTGGGCAACTTGGTGTCATGGATGTAAGTCTGAGTTGGCTACCTTGCAAAAAAGCAAGTCTTTAGCCAATTGGGTAGTAGTGAACATGGATAAGGACTTCGATCGCTGGAAAAGCTATTTAAATGGAAATGATTACCTAAGCAATGCTTATCACTACAGGTCTGAGGATACGGATGAGACACTTTTTCGGATAGGGGTTAATTATTTACCATATATTATTGAAGTGGACGATGGAGTTATTGTTAATAAAGGTGCACATATAGATGAGGTGCTGAAGTGATAGTACTGCTGGCATCTACCGCGCCAAGCCAGCTCGCAGCGGAGACCCTGTCAGCCTAATGTCACAGAAACGGGCCACACCCGCCTGTTTTTTTTTACAAGGTGCTTAGGTGGTAGAGTAAATAGAACCGGCCGGTGAAGCGTAAGCTTAAAACCCTGTTCCGCCTCCGTTTTGCGAAGCGGGTCGCAGGTCGTCTACCAGCTGGCGCTTGATAAACATAATGTCTACGTTCCAGTCTTCATCGCTGGGCGATTCTAAATCACCCTTAAACCACCAGGTACCTCCGCTTTCATATACCCTCGCCCGGGTGCTTTCTGCATCGCCATCATCTCCGGTTGGGTAAAATCCGGCCAATATAGCCACATACGTAGCAGAAGAGATTCCGGTATTTCTATTGGGATTATCGCAGCCATTGCAAAAAAAGCGCTGCACAAAAATAGGTTTGCTGCCCGCCACAAAAATATCGCCATTGGCTTCCACACTCATGCGGTTTTGGTTATTGGTCACAAATACCAAGGGGGCATTGCCGGTTTGGCCTATGTTGTTGCTGGCCGGGGCGGTGTTGCCGCCTGTGAGCCAGGCACCGTTGGGCGAGGTAATGGTGTTGCCGCAGTTATCGGCATAGGTCAGCGAGCCGCTGGCATTAAACGAAAGGGTGGTGGGTGCGCAAGGGGTAGCCGGGCCGGTGGCTCCGGTGCTGCCGGTGGGCCCTGCAATGCCCTGTATTCCTTGAATACCTTGTAGTCCCTGTATCCCTTGAATGCCCTGTGGGCCGGTGTCGCCCTGCGGGCCGGTTACCCCTTGCAGGCCCTGTATGCCTTGCGGGCCCTGTGGGCCGGTGTCGCCTGTGGGGCCTTGCAATCCCTGAATGCCTTGTGGGCCGGTGGGTCCTGTAGGGCCCGGTATAGGAGGTGTAGGGAAAGGTATCCACTGCGTGCCATCCCAGTACCAAAACTGATTGGTATCCGGGCCAAACACGAGCAAGCCCTGGTTGGTGGCATTCAGCATAGCACCTAAAGATGCTCGTTCTGCCGCATCAAGTTTGGGAACTAACACACCTTTACTGTTGCTCTCAAGATGGAGCAAAGCATAGGGGTCGGGGTTGGCAATACCGATGCCCACGTTATTCTGCGCAGCCATGCGCTGCACAAAACCAAAAAGGAAGAGGAGTAGAAAGAGGCGGAGTAATTTGTTCATAGCGGGTTGCAATAGTATAGTAGACGAATATAACAGAAGCCGCCAACCACCTAAAGTTTGCAATCGTTTTGTGCTTGGCGGGCGTACACTATTTTTAGGGTAAAATTAAACGTATGAACATTTACCTGCTGTCTGCCCTTTGCATTGTGGTGTTCATGACTTTGCTGTTTGTTGTGTCGCTGGTAAAAAAAGACATGAGCGTGGCCGACATCGGCTGGGGAATTGGCTTTGTGCTGGTGGCGCTGCTTACTTTTTTTGTGTGCGGCAGCGACCGCTTTCATCAAAAGATTGTGACCTATCTGGTGTTTATCTGGGGGCTGCGATTGTCCTTTTACATTGGCTTGCGCAGTTGGGGCCGGCCCGAAGATTTTAGATATGCCAACTGGCGCCAGGAGTGGGGCACCACGGTGGTTTGGCGTTCTTTCCTGCAGGTGTTTATGTTACAGGGAGCGATCATGTTCATTAATCTGCTGCCGGTGCTGGTAGTGAATAATGGTGATAGCATTACGAATAGCTATAAAGCGCTCTATCCCATTGGCTGTGTGGTGTGGGGCGTTGGATTTTTGTTTGAGGCGGTGGGCGATTGGCAGATGTATATGTTTCGCGAAGGGCATCACCAGAAAAAAGCCATTATGAATCATGGCTTGTGGCGCTACACCCGCCACCCCAACTACTTTGGCGAAGCGGTAATGTGGTGGGGCATTTTTCTATTGTCTATCCCCTCCGGTTTTTGGTATATATCTGTGTGGGGGCCCTTGACCATTACTTATTTGCTGCTGCGGGTATCGGGGGTTACCCTGCTCGAAAAAAAATATGAGGGCAACGATGCCTATGCCGCCTACAAGCGCAATACCAGCGCGTTTGTTCCCTGGTTTCCCAAAGAGTAAGAAAATAGTTAAAAGGCCTGTAGCTCTACCAGGCGTTTGTAGATGCCGCTTTTGGCCATCAGGCTGATGTGGTTTCCGCGTTCGGCAATCTTGCCTTCCTGCATCACAA